>JAFQIQ010000226.1 GCA_017397445.1 Lachnospira sp. | reverse complement strand
ATATAAAATCACAGCCATATCCTGTCTTGTGATATTCATACCTGAACCAAAGCTTGCCTCGTTAACTCCGCTGACAATTCCTTTATTCACAGCCACTGCCACGCTGTTATAGTACCATGCGCCTTCGCTTACATCATCAAAATTAACATTGTCTGCCTTTTCACCCGGATAATATGCACTTACAACAAGCCTGACAAACTCTTCACGAGTGATGTTGTTCCAAGGTGCAAAGACTTTGTTTCCGTAACCAGAAACTATGCCTTTTGCGTGCAATATCAAAATAGCTTCCTTTGCCCATGAAACATCAGCCAGGTCATTGAATACTGAACTGCTTGTTTCTGGAGCTGCAGGATTATCTGAAACAGGTGGTGCAGTCGTAATCGGTGGTGCAATCTGGCTTCCGCCACCACCGCCACCGCCTCCACCTCCGCCACCTTGCGGTGACGCTGGTGTCTGCTGGCTATAACCGCTTACAATACTGTCAAGCACAGACTGCATTGACGCAATCGTTGGGTTTTGTCCTGAAAATGTTACGATTGCCTGAGCTCTATTTGCGTCAGAAAGACCGTTAAATCCCGAAAGATTAAGTCCTAATACTGAATTATATTTACTTACTACACTAAGAAGTGCTGTTGATGTTTTTACAGTTGGATAGCAAATTGCTTTTAATACAAGTTCTTGTCCATAGCGTTTATCCGCATCATCTACTGCACTGAATCCATTACCCTGAAATCCGCTTAATACGGCAGTCTTTCCAGGTGCTGTAATCTGGTCAAGTAAGCCTTTTGTAGCCTTTGTGTTAGTGCACTCAGAAAGCTTATCTTCAATTTGAGCTAAAGATGTAAGCTTTTTCTCGTTTGCTGCAACCACAAGTATAGATTTATCAATCATACCCGATAGCTTTGAAAGTGCATCTTCTGTAGCAGATGATATAGGTGTTTTTTCAAGCTCTTTGCTAAGAACTGTTGCTATTGCTTCCGCTCCTGAGCAAGAATCATACATCTTGTTGTCAATTGACAGATACATATAGTTTTCTGCCAAAACCTCCGGTAATTTATCGCCTGCATTAGCCACTATGTCAACAATGTTTATCTTGTCTGCATTGCGCTCAAAACCAACCTCGTTCTTTTCGCCTGCCACATAAACCTGATATATATTCTTCGTTGCATCACCGCCAACAGGTATTGAATAAGACAGGTTTCCTTGGCTATCTGCAACTGCAGTACCCGTAAAAAGTATTTTATCAGATACATCTCCACCAGTTGCGATAAGATCAGATACTTCACTCATATCAACACCTGGTTTTAAAATAATAATAGGAACATTTTCATAGCTATCATAGGAGTTGCCACTTACAATGAAAACATCCTCTGTAGCAGATTGGCGGACATCAGCAGCCTGAACCGGCACAAAAGCTGTGCATAATGCCAATGCTATTATCTTTATAAACAGTTTTTGCTTCATATTATCCCCCAATCCATTACTCTGCCATATCTTCTGCAGTCTTTGTGTAGTCAAAAATTCTGAATTTGTTTATAGCCACAGTTCCTGAATAATGCTTGCCATAGCTACCAAGCATCAATGAATCAATTGTCTTAAGACTAGCCAGAGTAACTGATTTTTCTGCTTTAAGCTCACCGTCAATATACCACTTTATACTAACGGAACTGTTTTTATCATATGAAACAGTTATTTGGTTATATCCTGAAAGTGCGTCTTCAAGACTTACAGAAATTGTGTTCTTTACAATGCCTGCAAAATAGAATGCAAGCTTTCCTTTTTCTTCACATATGCTGAATTCTTCATTCTTTGAAGCCGCTACAACAGAGCCTTCATCAATGCTTGCTATATCAAATTCAACTGTAAAGTTGTATGAATTAATTGTTGTATTTACTTTATCACTAAGAAGTACGGCTTTTTCTTCTTTTCTCGTGCCGTTTGTAATTACAAGAGCATCGCTAGTCCATGCGCAAACATCTGTTAATGTTACATCATAACCGTTTTCGCTTAAATCTGCCCATGTAACACTTGTTTCATCCATGATGCCTTCACCTGCGTTATTTGCGGCATCAAGGTCTAAAACAGGACCTGATTTAACCACTTCATCCCCTGGCTCATCAGGGGTAACCGGCGGATCCACAGGATTCTCACCAGGTTTATCTGTGTTCATATAAGCGTTGATAACATCCTGAATTGTTATACCTTCATTATAAATAGAACAGTTAGCAGCTGTTGTTACAAACTCGATGTCGGTTGAATCTACCAATGAGAATACTCTTACTTCACGCCATTTTGTATCAGCGCCTGAATTTCTCATATTGCCTTGATATAAAAGCTTATCATTTACATAAATATAACCTTCACAAGTTGCAACATTCATAAACATATTGATTGTATATGGTGCCTGAACCTCAACAAATGTTCCGCCGCTCATACTATCTCCTGCAACAACCTTGCTGTCTGAAAATGAAATAAGTGTCTTCTTATAGCCACCGTCTCTGTTGTAATTATATTCCAGACACAATGGTGATGTAATTTCATTTACAGTAAATCCGAAATGCATTGTGTAATCACCAGCAGCATTTGCACCTACGCCCTGTCTCTCTTCCCAAGGCTGGAAGGTTGCGATACGCTTCCCGCTAGCAAGAGCCCCTGTATTTGATGCGGTTGATGTGATAACTCCGCTTGCATCCGTAGAATCTTCCCTTGTGATAACTGATTCTGCCCAGAAATTATTGATTTGTTTGTATTTATATCCATTAAGTGCATAAGAAGATATTTTCTTTATTCCTTCCGGAATATTTTCATCAGTTTCGTCATCACCAGGCTTATCTTCACCAGGTTCATCCGTTCCCATATAAGCGTTAATAACATCCTGAATGGTTATGCCGTCATTATAGACAGAACCGTTAGCAGCTGTTGTTACAAACTTGATGTCGGTTGATTCTTCCAATGAGAAAACTCTTACTTCACGCCATTTTATATCGGCACCTGAGTTCTTCATATTGCCCTTGTATAGAAGCTTATCATTTACATAAATATAACCTTCACAAGTTTTAATATTCATAAATATATTGATTGTATATGGTGCCTGAACTTCAACGAATGTTGAACCGCTCATGCCATTTCCAGCCACAACCTTACTGTCTGAAAGTGAAATGACTGTCTTCTTATAACCACCGTCTCTAGAGTAATTGTACTCTAAATATACAGGTGATGTGATTTCTTCCACAGTAAATCCAAAGTGCATTGTGTAAGCGCCTGCCGCACTAGCACCTATGCCCTGATAATCTGCCCAAGGCTGGAAGGTTGCAATACGCTTTCCGCTAGCAAGAGTTCCTGCGTTTGATGCAGTAGTTGTTATAACACCTGTAGCTTCATCGGTAGAATCTTCCAATTTAACTTCTGCCCAGCTATTCTTAAGATGATTGTATAGGTATCCGTCAAGTGCATAAGAAGCTATATTCTTTATTCCTTCCGGAACATCTGCTTCAGGTTTTTCCGGTTCTTCCTCTTCTGGTTCATCAGGCACAACAGGATAATTCACGTCAATATCCCATACAATTGCCCAGATGATTTCTGCAGCAGAGTTTCCATATGCACCTGTATGCCCGATGCTTACCTTCTCACCTGCTTCAAAGTGCTTTGCGAAAACATATCTATACGGAACACAACCATCGATATAGGATGTCTGAGACTCCTCCATTGTTCCTACTCCACACTCGTCACATCTACCAATATTGCTGTTCCATTTAACACAGCTCATGAAATAATCCGTGTCATCATAATCATTCCATGTTTTATTTCCAAGAGTAAATCCCTTTGGATGGGTCGGAACAGTACCGTTATTTACCTTTTCCCAGTCTGAATACTCTGAAAGGTTAGAACTTGCCAAAAGGTACACAGTTCCTGCAGTATCCGCTGTAAAGTTAAAGTATTCGTCGCCTTTCGTGCCAACGTCATTCCACCACTGTCCGCCGCCTTTGTTATTATACGGTGACATGAAATAACTTGCACCAATCAGTTTCTTTGAAATGTTTGCTGCTGCCCATACACGGTCAGCTGCACAGATGGTACCGTTATCATTGTTAAAGCCTGCTCCTGATGTAAATACAGGAACATAGCTATCTCCGTCTGCGCCTACAAGATTATACTCTGTAAGTCTCGGTTGAACTGAACGGAAATTAATTGTATATTCGGTAGTGTTTTCGCCGTCTGTTACATTAATAAATGCCTTCGTATTTTCATTCTTTATTGGTACTATACCTTTAACCGCTTTTCGTTCATAAGCATATGCAGGGCCTGTTGTGTCTGTTCTCATTTTTCCGAACGATACCCCGTTTATGATATTCGGTGAGTCATTTATATCCTGGATAGTACAGGTGATTTCACCTATAGCCTCAGGTAAAAGAGCAACATAGAAGGTGTTAACAGGAAGGTTAACAGTATATTCCTGAATATCAGGGTCGAAGCCTTCTACTGAATACTCTGTTTCTCCAATTTTGTATTTTAATGATGATAATGTGTACTTATCTTTTTCTTCTAAGTATGTTT
>JAFQIQ010000225.1 GCA_017397445.1 Lachnospira sp. | reverse complement strand
GCCGGCTTTTAATTTACCAGCAAAGTACATAATCCATGCAGTAAGTCCGTGCTATTATGATGGAACTAAAAGCGAGGCGGACAAGTTGCGAGGATGTTATGAAAAGAGCCTTAATCTTGCTTTGGAAAATATGTGTGAAAGCATAGCATTTCCACTGATATCAACAGGAAGTTTTGGGTATCCTAAAGATGAAGCGTTGGAAATTGCATTAAGTACCATTAACCGTTTTCTTATTGAACACGATATGATGATTTATCTTGTGGTGTTTGATGATGAGTCTGTGAGACTATCCGGACAGATATTTGATGATGTTCAATCATTTATTGATGAAAATTATATACAGGAATTAAGCTGTATTGAATATGGTAGAGCTGATTTTTTAGAGTCGATGGAAGCACCGCAGGTTCAACCGCAGATGCAACCACAGATGCAACCACAGATGCAATTGTCGCGCGTACAGTCACCTCGAGCACTTAAAGATATCGTAAACAATATTGGTGAGACATTTCAGCAGAGGCTGTTTCGTCTTATTGACGAGCGTGGTCGTGATGATGTGGAAGTGTATAAGCGTGCCTGCAAGGATAAGAAGTTTTTCTCTAAAGTTCGCAATAATGTAAATTATCAGCCAAGTAAGCACACGGTGTTTGCATTTGCCATAGCGTTGGAGCTGTCACTTGATGAAACAAAGGATTTGCTTGCCAGTGCAGGATTTGCATTTTCACCAAGTAGTAAGTTTGATATAATTATGCAGTATGTCTTGGAGAATAAGATATTTGATATGTATCGAATCGATTGTATATTGTATGATTTCGGAGTGGAGCAGTATTTTAGTTGTGAATAATAAAAAGTCGCCTGGCGGGCGACTTTTTTTAATGCCTGCCATTGTATAGTTAAATTACAAAAAACAACATATTGGAGGTAATGAATTATGAATAATAATTTAACTGAAATCGTTTTTATCTTGGACAGAAGTGGTTCTATGGCAGGACTTGAGGCAGATACCATTGGGGGCTACAATTCACTTTTGGAGAAGCAGAAGAAAGAGGCTGGACAGGCGATAGTTTCAACAGTACTCTTTGATGACAGACAGGAAGTGATTCACGACAGAGTGGTATTGGATAAGATAAATCCTATCACTGATAAAGAGTACTATGTAAGAGGCTGCACTGCACTTTTAGATGCAGTAGGAGGTGCAATTCACCATATAGGCAATGTTCACAAGTACGCAAGAGAAGAGGACAGACCAGCAAAGACATTATTTATTATAACAACGGATGGTATGGAAAATGCCAGCAAGAGATACAGTTATGATAAAGTTAAGCAAATGGTGGAGCGTCAGAAGAAAAAGTATGGTTGGGACTTTCTGTTCTTAGGTGCCAATATAGATGCTATAGAGGTGGCAGGAAGATTTGGCATAGGAGCAAATAGTGCTGTTAATTATCAGTGTGATGAGACGGGAACAGAGCTTATTTATAAAGTTCTCAACAAGGCGGTTACCAATGTGAGAATGTGTGCAGCAAAGTGTACAGCAGAAGTGTTGAATGACAGTTGGAAGTCGGAGATTGAAGAAGACTACAGTAAAAGACACGGGAGATAATTGGTGCCAAAATATTGGTTAAAATCAAGTTCAATCCTCTCAGCAGATTGAAAGGTCCGCTGAGAGGATTAGATTATTATGGGATAATAAAATTTTATTTACGCATCTTAAATTCAATCCCTTCGTACACTCTTACAGGATTGCCTCGGACTATGCGATTATGTTCTCTCCATGCATCATTAATCTGCTTTTTCTTCGCATTGCGTTCCATTTCATCAAGCAGAAAATTGAGCTTGTTTAGGGCATCTTTTCGATTTAGTTCCTGACTGCGTTCGGCAGTTGAAGTCACAATGATACCGGTTGGTATGTGAGTCAGGCGCACGCCGGTCTCGACCTTGTTGACATTCTGGCCACCTTTGCCGCCACAGTGAAAACGCTCGAATTTAAGGTCTTTGTCTTTACAGATGCGAGTAGCTTCAGGGATGATGCTGACATCTACGAACCAGTTCTTTCTTTTATGATGAGGGCGAAAAGGACTTTGGCATATCCATTGCACACTGCCTTCTAACTCGGAGAGATTGCTTTTGGTGGTAAATGTTATGGATGAAAAGCAATTCTTTTCTTTTCCCGGATGTGATGATAAAAGTTCTATATCGGGATATTCGTTTTTTAGTGAAGCGTAGAGCTTATATACGGCAAGCTCGCATTCTACCGGTCCTTGCCCCGAACTTAATTGTATTATCATAAAGTTAATTACCTCCTGCTTTGTAGTTATATATAGGTTTGATTATCCTGTTAATAGTGACAGTGTCCTTTATGGCACTAACTATATCATCTAAGTTTCTGTAGGCAAATGGTGCCTCATCAAGAGTGTCCCTGCCTATACATGTTGAGTAGATTCCTTTCATAGAGGACTTGTAGGCAGAAACAGTAAAGTTAGATTTGATGTCTTCTCGTTTCATAATTCGACCTGCACCATGTGGGGCAGAACAATTCCATTCTGCATTACCAAGACCTGTGCCAAGGATAATGCCATCACGCATATTAATAGGGATAATAACATTTTCATTAATATGAGCGCTGATGGCCCCTTTTCTTAATATGGGGGCACCAAGAATATTCATAGTTTCGGGTGAAGTGTCAACATAGTTGTGTGTGCAGGCATAACTTTCTTCAACTTTCCATTTCATACCCTTAACTAGCTCATCCATCATAATTTCACGATTGAGAGTAGCAAACTTCTGAACAATCTGAAGGTCGTGAAGATAGTGTTCTTTAAGTTCACTATCAAGAAATGTTAATTCATAAGGAACTGAGATACCACGATTAACCAGTTCCTTTTGTCCTTCATTTAAGTAATATTCAGTTACTTCTTTTCCCAGATGACGACTGCCTGAATGAATCACGATATAGAGGTTTCCCTCATCATCTTTATCGGCTTCAATAAAATGGTTTCCGGAGCCAAGGGTGCCAAGACTCAGAAGTGCCTTATCTTCACGAATGTGCTTGTGGCAGTGCAACGCTGATAAATCAAATGTGCCGGCAAAACGGTGCATTTTGCTTCTTGTTGCAAAACCGGAAGGCACATTTTCTCGAATTACTGTATCCAGTTTCTGAAATTCTATCTTTTTTCCCTTTATGTGTGCCAGTGTCATACCGCAACCGATATCAATTCCAACCAGGTTGGGCATAATTTTGTCACCGAAAGTCATAGTTAGTCCTATAGTGCCAACTCTACCGGGATGAACATCCGGCATCACACGTATCCTGCAATTGGCGGCAGTTTCGTTGTCGCAAAGCATTTGTAATTGGGAAACTGCATAGTCATCTATGGCATAGTCTGAATTGTCAGTAGTGAAAATATTAGCTGAAGTGTAGATTCCGTTAATTGTTTTCATATAATAAATCCTTTCTGTGATTGAGGTGTCTCATAGTTAGCCGGTGCTCATAGGAACACCGTATGACTAAAAATAAGCATAAAAAAACACCTCGAAACAGAGGTGCAATTATCCTAAAGATTCATTATAAACGGATAAAAAAGGGCATAAATTCCCTAAAGATTATCCAAGAATGCTTGAAAGGATAACAGTGCCTCTGCGGTTATAAGTTACATAATTAGTTGTCAATAAATTAATTCCAGTCATAGTTATCCTCCTTTCAGACCTTGGTTAATAGTTACTACCCGAAGTATATTCTTTAATTCCGCAAATGTCAATACTAATGTTTGTTTATTGAAAAAAATGTGATATAATAAATCGTATATTATGGAGGTGGTTATTGTGAAATATGACGTAGTTATTATTGGAGCAGGTCCGGGTGGTATATTCTCAGCCTATGAGCTTACTAAAGAAAGACCGGAATTGAAAGTTGCTGTGTTTGAGTCGGGAACATCACTTGAGAAAAGAAAATGTCCTATAGACGGAGATAAGATTAAGTCTTGTATAAAATGTAAGTCCTGTGCAATTATGAATGGATTTGGTGGAGCCGGTGCATTTTCTGATGGAAAGTACAACATCACTAATGATTTCGGCGGAACGCTTTATAAATACATAGGCAGGAAGCAGGCCATTGACCTGATGAACTATGTAGATGAAATTAATATAACCCATGGTGGTGAATGCACAAAGATGTATTCCACAGCCGGTACATCACTTAAAAAGGTTTGTATGCAGAATAAACTGACTTTGTTGGAGGCCTCTGTGCGTCATCTTGGAACAGATGTGAATTATGTGGTTCTTGAGAATATTTACAATGAATTGAAAGATAAGGTAGACTTTTTCTTTCAGTCTCCGGTTCAGAAGGTGGAAAAGACGGAAGACGGTTATAAAGTATATTCAGGAGATCAGACTGCAGAGTGTATTAACTGTATAGTTTCAGTGGGACGAAGCGGAAGTAAGTGGATGGAGACAGTCTGTAAGAATTTGGACATTCCTACAAAGTCTAACCGTGTGGATATTGGTGTCAGAGTAGAAATTCCGGCGGTTATATTCTCTCATATTACGGATGAACTTTATGAAAGCAAGGTGGTATATCGCACTGCAAAGTTTGAAGATAATGTGCGAACATTCTGTATGAATCCGTATGGAATGGTAGTTAATGAGAATACTAACGGTATCATTACAGTTAACGGTCACAGTTTTGATGACGAGTCCAAGAGAACAGAGAATACTAATTTTGCCCTGCTTGTTGCAAAGCATTTTTCGGAACCGTTTAAGGACAGCAACGGTTATGGAGAAAGTATTGCAAGACTTTCTAATATGCTTGGCGGTGGTGTTATTGTACAGCGCTTTGGCGATTTGGAGAGGGGCAGACGAAGTACACAGAAGCGTATAGATGAGGGTACGGTAAGACCGACTCTTGCAGCAACGCCGGGAGATTTGAGCCTTGTACTCCCTAAAAGAATCCTGGATGGAATTATTGAGATGATTCATGCCCTGGATAGAATTGCCCCGGGAACGGCCAATGATGATACATTGCTCTATGGTGTAGAAGTTAAATTCTACAATATGGAAGTGGATTTGGATGAAAACTTAGAGACTAAGCATAAGGGATTGTATGTTATCGGAGATGGCAGTGGAGTCACACATTCTCTATCTCACGCTTCTGCCAGTGGTGTGTATGTGGCACGTAAGATAGCTGAATCTTTGTAAAATGTGGAGGTTGACGTGAAGTATAATAAAATCGTCAAGGCTAAGTTTATAGATAGGCCTAATCGTTTTATTGCACATGTGGAGCTGGATGGACAAGTGGAAACAGTACATGTGAAGAATACAGGCAGATGTAAGGAGCTGCTTCTGCCGGGAGTTGACGTCGTATTGGAAGATTGTGACAATCCGGCAAGGAAGACTCGTTATGATTTGGTTGCTGTGAAGAAGAAAGAAATAGGCTGGATTAATATTGATAGTCAGGCACCTAATAAAGTTGTGCAGGAGTGGCTGGAAAGTCAGGATTATACCTATGTAAAGCCGGAATATAAGTATGGGGACTCAAGAATCGACTTCTATGCAGAAAAAGGAGAAGAAAAGTTTCTGATAGAGGTTAAGGGGTGTACATTGGAAGTGGACGGCGTGGGATATTTTCCGGATGCACCAACAGAGCGTGGTGTAAAGCACCTTCGGGAATTAGCAGAGGCAGTGAAGAAAGGGTACAGTTGTATTGTTGCATTTGTTATTCAGATGAATGGTATAAGGGAGGTCAGACCTAATATTGCAACTCATAAAGAATTTGGAGAAGCTTGGCGAGAGGCTGAAGACGCCGGTGTGCAGTTTTTGTTTCTGGCTTGTGACATCAGAGAAGATGGGTTTAGTATAACGTGAATATGCAAAAGACTTCCTGATTACATTGAAATTGTAATCAGGAAGTTTTTTGCACATAGTATCAATTATCCTCTGACGGTAGGAAGATGGCTGAGGTTGTTGTCATCTGTTCCATCAGGAAGAGATTTAAGATATTCGGTTTCTTTTTTGTGTGCCACACCAACACCCTGAATCTGTCCGGATTTGGCCATAGAGACCCCTTCTTCACGAGACACAATTCGACCATCAGAAAGCTGGTAACCGGTTACCGAACTTCCGGATTTCACAAGAGCTGTGATTTTTAGAGCGTCCGGTGTTGTTTCCGGAATATAGTCCATAGCAAGTCTTGGAAGCATTTGTTTCATATCTGAATTATATTGGTCCATATACAATTCCTTTCATAATTTATTGGAAACTCATTCGAATGAGCTTACAATAAATAGTATAGGCGTAATTATTCAAATTATTTATTAATTACAAAATTGTACAAAAACACACATATTTATACAAAAAATCACCAAAAAGTTACATCATAAAGTAATATATTTTTAATATACAGGTATATAAAATAATAAGTAATTTAAGGTTAGAAGGGAGGCGTGACTCTCAATTTGTGGGCATAGTGATATATGAATTCAGTTATACTGGGGACTCCACGAAGGGGATCTGTTTTTGCGGTATAATATTGAGCTAGTTCTTTTGGATCAGTCGTTTTCCAAGCTTTATCTATGGCATTTTGCATGGCACGTGATACGCTGTTTTCTGTTTTTTCATATCTTTTTGCAATAGTTTTATATATATTGTGTCTTGATGATTTAATTGTGAGCTGAATAGCATCAACTAAGTATTGAAATCCGATTGCCTTAGGACATATACCGACAAGATATAGTTCGTTTATTATGTTTTGTTTAATAATTGATTGAGATTTATAGGTGAGTTCAGCTGGATTATTTGGTAACATAGATGCATCTTTTTCTAATAAAGAAGCTATGTCCGTTATAAGTGTTAGCGCAGATTTTTCAGAATATCCTGACTGGTGTTTGGATAGGATGAAATCTGCGCCTAATTTACGTGCGTATGTATAAATTATATTACTTGAATTATTGGTTGTAACAAGTATAAATGGATGACGTGTATCGGAGGCGTATTTGAGTTCTTTTAAGACATCAAGTCCGGTACCGAATCCTTTGTGTAATTCCAGCTCCAATATTATTGCATCAGGCATATATTGTCTTGCACATTGTATAGCATCTGTTGAATTATTGGTGATACTGATGATGTCTATATCGGGCATATCAGTGGCATTACTTATAAAAGATGAGCATGCTATAGGGTCATCTTCTACAATAAGAATAGATATAGGTTTCATAAAATGTATTCTCCTTTTTAATATGGAATATTTTAGAATAAAAGTGTGCAGAAAGCAATTACAATTCAAGGGTTGAACAGAAACGCAATTTGAAATATAATTAGTAACAGGTAATAAGTATTGAGGTGAGGAAATGAAAAAAGCGTTAATTACGTTTTTGCTACTGGCGGTTATAACATTTGCATCGGTATTGTGTAGCTGTGGTGTAATGAGTAATGAGGAAAAGGTTTCTGAGCAGCCTACGCATGATGTATCAATAAGTGAAAGTCAAAATAGTACAGAGTTACAGACCGGATCAGAGATACAGATTGAAACAGAAAAAGAGACACAAAGTCAGACTCAAACAGTTCCGGAAACGCAGAAGGAGACAGAGAGACAGACGGAAGCGATGACACAACCATCTGTACTTACCACAGAACAAAAGGTGGAGAAATATCTTTCTGATATGACACTGGAAGAAAAGATTTATCAGATGATGATTGTTACTCCGGAACAGCTGACGGATGCCAAAAGGGTCACAACTGCCGGGAATGAGACAAGACAGTCTCTTAAAGCATATCCGGTGGGAGGAATTATATATTTTGAGAGTAATCTGGTGACACCAACTCAGACCATGGCTATGATTGCCAACACACAGATGTACAATAAAGAAGTTAATGGTTTGCCATTGTTTATGTGTATAGATGAAGAGGGCGGCAGGATAGCACGAATTGCCAATTTGGAGGGAAATCCATTTAAAGTAACTAAGTTTGAGCTTATGTCAGAGGTTAAAGATGCTAATAGGGCGAATATTATAGGTTCAACTATAGGAACATATCTTAAGAATTTAGGGTTTAATGTTAACTTTGCACCTAATACAGATGTTCTTACTAATCTGAACAATTCGGTTATAGGGAACCGTTCTTTTGGTTCTGATCCGTATATGGTGAGAGATAAAGCACTTGCGTATGCAAGAGGGTTAAGAGGAAACGGTGTTTTAGCAACATATAAGCATTTTCCCGGGCATGGAGCAACAGAAGGAGATACCCATGATGGATTTGCTTATACAAACAAGACCTTGGACGAGCTAAAGAACAGTGAACTGATTCCTTTTGCAAGTGCGGCAGAGAATAAAATTGATTTTGTTATGACGGCACATATTTCAGTGCCGAATATAATTGGAGATAATACTCCGGTATCACTGTCATACGATATGGTAACAGGGGTGCTGAAGAATCAGCTTGGATACAAGGGAATTATAGTTACGGATGCGTTGAGAATGGGGGCAGTTACGCAGGTGTACAGTAATAGTCAAATAGCGGTTATGGCAGTGAAAGCAGGTAATGATATGCTTCTTATACCGCAGGATTATAAAGGAGCGGTTAAGGCTATAAAAGATGCTGTTAACAGTGGTGTGATTAAACAGAGTAGGATTGATGAGTCTGTAAGAAAGATATTGAGAGTGAAATTAACTATGAATTAAAGGAATGAGGTACGATTATGAAATTAATATATAAAGGTGGATTTGATGGCAATGTAGAGAATCTTCCGGGAAGAGAACATATGCCGGGAGCAACTAAATTTAAGGAGTTTGATGATCCGACAAAGCTCGCAATTTTCATGAATGTAATTGCGGTAATTGTAGGGCTTGGATTAGTCGCATTTGTGGCTCTGTATGGAGAGTACTCACCGTGGATGCCGGTGGGGGCAATTATGTCTATGGTGATACTGTTTCCTCATGAGATGCTACATGCCATATGTTTTAAGGAAACGGTGTATCTTTATACTAACTGGAGTAAGGGAATGCTTTTTGTTGTGGGACCGGAGACTATGAGTAAAGGAAGATTCATATTTATGAGTTTATTGC
>JAFQIQ010000224.1 GCA_017397445.1 Lachnospira sp. | reverse complement strand
TCAGAAGGTTAATGAGGAGCGTTTGGAAGAGTTGTTATCGGTGCTTAAGTTAAAGGGTAGGGAAAAGCATTTACCGAACCAGTTATCAGGTGGACAGCAACAGAGAGTATCTATAGGAAGAGCTCTTATGAATGCTCCGGCAGTGGTGCTTGCCGATGAACCCACAGGTAATCTTGACAGTAAGAACAGTCAGGAGATAGTTGATTTATTAAAAATGTCAAACCAGAAGTATAATCAGACACTTATTATAATTACCCACGATGAAAATATTGCTTTGCAGGCTGACAGAATTATTGCCATTGAGGATGGTCACATCATCAGAGATGAGGTGATTCGAAGATGAATATTTTCAACAAAGTAACATTGCAGTCCTTGAAGAAAAACAGGATGCGAACGATTGTTACTATAATAGGTATTATTCTCTCAACGGCTATGATATGTGCAGTTACGACATTTGTATCAAGCATATATAATTACGTGTATGAAAATGCGGTGTATATGTACGGGGATTGGCATGGAAATCTGCCGGGGGCAGACTCTGCTATGTATGAGAAGATTGATGCCTCCAAAGAGGTGAAGAAAACCGTGTATGCACAGCAGCTGGGATATGCCATGGCAGAGGGGTGCGCTAATGATTATAAACCGTACATATATGTAATAGGAGCGGCAGAAGGCTTTAAAGAGTCTATGCCTGTGCATATTACGTCAGGCAATTATCCTGCTAATTCAGAAGAGATCCTTTTACCTAATCATCTTTCTGAAAACGGAAAGGTATTATATAAGGTTGGCGACACTCTTAAGTTGGAATTGGGAGACCGTGTGTGCGATGGAAGTAAACTTAATCAGAACAATGAATTAAGATATCAGTTTGTTGAATCTGAGGATGCAGAAGATAAGGTGTTGCCCCTTGAAGAGATTAAGGTTAACAAAACAAGAACGTATAAGGTTGTAGGTTTTTATGAGCGACCGGGTTTTGAACAGCTTTCGGCTCCGGGATACACTGCGATTACGGTTATGGATGAGAAGCCGGCAGCAGATGCAGCCTATGATGTTTACTTTAAGATGAAGGTTGCCGGAGATTATTATGATTATGTTGAGGATAATAATCTTGAGGCAGTAAAAAACAGAACTGTGTTGCAGTATTCGGGTGCAACAGGTTATGAGAATATTGATGGAATGGTGTACGGATTTATTGCTATTATTGTGGGACTTATTATGTTTGGTTCAGTGGCACTTATCTACAATGCGTTTTCCATATCTGTATCGGAAAGAACGAAGCAGTTCGGACTCTTGTCATCTGTGGGGGCAACAAAGAAGCAGCTTAGACGAATGGTGTTTTCAGAAGCTTTAATGGTAAGTGTTATTGGAATTCCGCTGGGTATATTGTCGGGAATTGGCGGAATCGGAGTCACTCTTTTAATAATAGGAAGCAGATTTAGTCTGTTTTTCGATTATCCTATCCCTATGGGTGTACATGTTTCACCTATGGCAGTTATTATTGCAGTGATAATTGCGTTGGTAACAGTTATGATATCAGCGTGGATTCCATCTAAAAGAGCAACCAAAGTATCTGCGGTTGAGGCTATCAGGCAAAATGTTGATATTAATGTAAAGGGTCGTCAGGTAAAAACATCAAAACTTACGTATAAGTTATTCGGACTGCCGGGAACTCTTGCCAGCAAGTATTATAAGAGAAGTCGCAAGAAGTACAGAGCAACTGTTGCAAGTTTGTTTATGAGTATTGTGCTGTTTGTTGCTACATTTTCCTTTGCGGACTATATGGTTGAGATGGTGAATATTACTATGGATGTTCACGGGTATGATATAAGTTGCAACCAGTATGCCTATACAGAAAAGGGATGGTATAAACGTCCGGAAGATATTAAGAAGGAGACAGAAGATATTCTTAATATTATTAATGGGGCTAAAGGGGTAACGGATGTTGTAAGTTTGCAGGCACTTTCGTCTATGCTTTTGATTCGTAGTGATGATTTGACTGAAGAGGCAAAGGAACATTTGGAAAGATATGATTTTACAGAAAATTATGACGGCCTGATAAAAGAGGGGACCAATATAGTGTCGGGTAACATATGTTTTGTACAGGATGAAGTTTTTTTGGAGTTCCTTAAAGATAAGGGACTGGATAGGGAGAAATTTATGAATCCTGACAAACCGTTGGCTATAGCCTTTGATGGATGTAGTGAATTTAATGTTGAGACAGGTAAATATGAAACATTTAATTTATATAAGAATAAAAAGCCTGAAATCACTATGTCTGTTCAGAAGCCTATGGAAGGATATGTGAGTCAGAGCACATGGATGCATGACAACGGTGAGCGCTATTGGATTTATTCAAAAGAAGGTGTGCAGATTAGCAGAGAGATGATGGCTATGGTTCTGTCGAAAGAAGGTAGTTTTACTGATGATATAGTTGGTGTTCCATATGATGATGGTATGGCAGAAGTTAGTCTGCAAGTGGGAAGCGTATATTATGAGCGACCATATTATATAAACAAAACCAGCAGGCCGATGCTAATGTATCCGGAGAGTGCGAAGGATAATATATATGGTAATAGGGGGCTGGATCACAGTTTTTTTATTCTTTCAGATAATCATGCGGAAAGTTATAAGGATATTGAAAAAAATATGCAGGAAGCCGGTTATGATACAGATAGTCTTATAGATTATGCCCAGATGGTAGAGGAGGATAGGAGCGTAATACTTATTATGCAGGTGTTCTGCTATGGATTTATAGTTCTTATATCTCTGATTGCAGCCGCCAATGTATTTAATACGATTTCAACTAATGTGAGCTTGAGACGACGGGATTTTGCCATGCTTAAATCAGTTGGTTTGACTGCAAAGGGATTTAATAAGATGATGAATTATGAGTGTTTGTTATATGGTACGAAAGCGTTGCTTTACGGTTTGCCCGTGGCACTGATATTGAGTTATCTTATCTGGACGGTTGCTTCCAGTGGTTATGGAATAGGCTTTATAGTTCCCTGGACAGCCATATGTATTGCTGTGCTTAGTGTATTTCTTGTGGTTTTTGCAACAATGATGTATTCAATGAGTAAGATAAAAAAAGAAAATCCTATTGATGCATTGAAAAATGAGAATTTGTAAAGTGTCAGAGGCGGTTCATTGAAAAATGAGCCGCTTTTTGTATACAAAAAAGAACATAATTGAATTTACACCTGTCTTGTCAGGTGTAAAGATATGTGTTATACTACGTATTAGTAGCAGAAGTACAAGTTGTAAGTATCGCTGCTTATATAATACGGCGTGCTACAGGCACGGGAAAGTCGGTAATATGAGAACAGATATACTGATTGTGGGAACAGGGTGTTCAGGGCTTTATGCGGCACTGCATTTGCCACAGGATAAAAGTGTTACATTAATTACAAAAAGCGATGTGGAAAGCAGTGACTCATATCTTGCTCAGGGTGGTATGTGTGTATTAAAGGATGAGTCGGATTATGAGGCTTACTTTGAAGACACTATGAAGGCCGGGCATTATGAGAATGATGAAAAGTCTGTTGAGATTATGATTCGTTCATCCCAGGATGTGGTGAAAGATCTTATAAGCTATGGCGTGGATTTTCAGAAAGAAGAAGATGGAAGTCTTGCTTATACTAAAGAAGGTGCCCATTCTCAGAAAAGAATCCTTTTTCATAAGGATATTACTGGGCAGGAGATTACTTCACACCTGTATGAAGAGGCGAAGAAAAGAAGTAATATTACTATATTAGAATATACATGCCTTATGGACCTTGTTTGTGAGAACAATGTGTGCAGGGCTGCAGAGGTTGTTTATTCTGATGGTACAACGGAGAGAATATACGCAGATTACATAATGCTTGCAACAGGCGGTATCGGTGGAAGATTCAGACATTCTACTAATTACAGACATCTTACGGGAGATGCTATTGCACTTGCTGAAAAGTATGGTATTAAGTGCAAGAATCTTGATTATATTCAGATTCATCCAACAACTCTCTATTCTGACAATACGGGAGAGAGAAGTTTCCTTATATCGGAGTCGGTAAGAGGAGAAGGTGCACTTCTTTATAATAAGAATATGGAACGTTTTGTGGACGAGTTACTGCCTAGAGATTTGCTCACCAAAGCAATTTATGAGCAGATGGAAAAGGACGGAACAGATTATGTGTGGGAGGATTTAAGACCGATTCCTCCGCAGGAGCTTGAGGAACATTTTCCGAATATTGTAGCACACTGCTTGAATATGGGCTATGATGTAGAGAAAGAATGCATTCCGGTAGTTCCGGCACAACATTACTTTATGGGCGGAATTGAAGTTGACCACGAAAGCAGAACATCTATGGACAGGCTTTATGCCATAGGAGAGACTGCCTGCAATGGAGTTCACGGAAAGAACAGACTTGCAAGTAACTCACTTTTAGAGAGTCTTGTGTTTGCGAAGCGTGCGGCACTTGATATTGGAAAGAAGATTGAGACAAGGGCAAAGTTGCCATAAGAAGTAAGTCGGGCAATTGCCTAAGACAGAATATATACTAGAAATAAGGAGAACAACGATTATGAACAATCCAATTACTATGATACTTAATGCAGACCCATTGATTCTTAGTGCATTAAGAGAAGATATTACAAGCGAGGACGTGTCTACAAACAGTGTGACACCTAAGGCAGTGCAGGGTGAGGCTGACCTTATTTGCAAGGAGGACGGAATTATCTGTGGACTTCAGGTGTTCGAGAGAGTATTTACACTTCTTCAGGCTGATGCTAAGGTAGAAATGTTTGCAAAGGACGGCGACAAGGTTACTAAGGGCCAGCTTCTTGCAAAGGTTAAGGGTGATATTCGTACTATTCTTAGTGGTGAGAGAACAGCGCTTAATTATCTTCAGAGAATGAGTGGTATCGCTACATATACAAGTAAGGTTGCTGCCCTTCTTGAAGGTACATCAATCAAGCTTCTTGATACAAGAAAGACTACACCTAATATGCGTATATTTGAGAAGTATGCAGTAACAGTAGGTGGTGGTAATAATCATCGTTACAACCTTTCGGACGGTGTGCTTTTAAAGGATAACCATATCGGTGCAGCCGGCGGTGTTAAGGAAGCTATTCAGATGGCAAAGGCCTATGCTCCATTTGTTAGAAAAATAGAGGTTGAGGTTGAGAATCTTGACATGGTAAAGGAAGCTGTTGAGGCCGGCGCACATATTATTATGCTTGATAATATGTCCCATGATGTGATGGCTGAGGCACTTAAGATTATTGACGGAAGAGCTGAGGTTGAGATTTCAGGTAATGTAACTAAGGAAAATATCGAGAAGATTAAGGATTTGCCTGTTAACTATATTTCTTCAGGTGCATTGACACATTCTGCCCCAATTCTTGATGTGTCTTTAAAGAACCTTCATCCGACAGAGTAAGTCGCAAAAGAGAGTTCATAGAATAGAGGAATATCCTCAGAATGGAGAAAAGCAGCATGAATGGTGAAGAACGTCGTGCAAAAATCATAGATATTCTCAGTAAAAGCAAAGAGCCGATTTCAGGAACTAATCTTGCTAAGCTTGTTGGTGTTAGCAGGCAGGTGGTTGTTCAGGACATGGCATTGCTTCGCGCCGGAGAACATAACATTGTTTCTACTAACCAGGGGTATATGATGGCGGAGACATCCAGTGCAAGCAGGGTGTTTAAGGTGATTCACACGGACGAAGAGGTGGAGGAAGAACTTTCGCTTATTGTAGACTGTGGCGGAAGAGTGGAAGATGTTTTTGTGTATCACAAGGTATACAATGTGGTAAAAGGGACGCTTAATATTCGCTCCCGACTGGATGTGAAGAAATATATAGAGAATCTGGCAGCAGGTAAGTCCAGCCTTCTTAAAAATGTTACATCGGGATACCACTATCACACTGTAACAGCAGAGAGCGAAGAGATTCTTGACTATATACAGGAAGAATTGGCAAAAAGAGGTTTCCTTGCACAGTTACAGGACTATGAGCCTGTTAATTTCTGGGGTGATGAGGCCTGGGATTAAGTGGCGCAGTTATGAAGGGGTAGCGACGGACAATGTTCGCTATATTCTCGAAAGGAGATTACTATGAGTACAACTAAAGAATTGCAGGAAGCGATTATTAAATTAAAGAAAGAAAAGGATATCTGCATTCTGGCACATGCGTACCAGACACACGATATACTTGAGGTTGCGGATTACGTGGGTGATTCATTCGGCCTTAGCGAGAAGGCGGCAGCAGCACCTCAGAAGACAGTGGTTATGTGTGGTGTGAGATTTATGGCAGAGACAGTTAAGGTATTGTCGCCGGATAAGAAAGTTATTCTTTCACACAGCGATGCTGATTGCCTTATGGCAAGACAGTTTGATGCACAGGCAATAAGAGAACTTAAGAAGCAGTATCCGGGGTATGCCGTGGTTGCATACATCAATACAACAACAGAGACTAAGACAGAATGTGACGTGTGTGTGACATCTGCCTCGGCAGTTAAGATAGTTCGTAATATGCCGCAGAAAGACATTCTTTTCATACCGGATTGTAATCTTGGAGCATGGGTTAAGGAGCAGGTGCCTGAAAAGAACGTTCAGCTTGTAAAAGGTGGCTGTCCGGTTCACGCAGCTATTTCAGGTGCGGAAGCGGCAGCAGTTAAGGCAAAGTATCCTAATGCAGAACTTCTAGTACATCCTGAGTGTATAGCAGAGGTTGCTTCTCAGGCTGACTATATCGGAAGTACAACAGGTATTATGGGATATGTTGCTAAGAGCGACAAGGATGAGTTTATTATCGGAACGGAGAACAGTATCGTCCAGCATCTTCAG
>JAFQIQ010000223.1 GCA_017397445.1 Lachnospira sp. | reverse complement strand
GTTGGCAGAGGAGTATTTTGGTATTAGTGTGACCGATGCAGTGGGAAGTGTCGTAGATATTCAAGGAGAAGATTATACGGTAGTCGGAATAGGATTTAGTGATATCGCGGTGATTTCATACAGTGATGGATTAGAGTATGGCTATTTTAGTTTCAGAAATAATTCTCAGAAAGCAAGCGACTTAGAAGATTATCTGGTTAGGGCAGATTATTATCTTACCAATGGAACAACTGAAGAGATATTTATACTTAATAGTGGTTTCGAAAAGGAAGTCTTGGACTATCTTATTAAGAACTATCCTGCGGAAAATTATGCAAGTTATGAATTTGAGAATGTGTTTAACAAGATTACCAATAAAACTGCCAGTCAAAGACTGGTTCTTATTAATGTAGTGATTATCATTATAGTTAGCGTTGTGATAATAGTAATTAATTCAAAACGTTTAAAAATTAATCACAATAAGGCAATTAGTATAAATAATTGTTACTGTAGGAGCGGTTACATACAGAGAGTTTACCGTAGAATCAATTACTGTGAGTACTGTGTGTGTACAATTATAACATTAATTGCTGTGAGAATTTTTATTAATGAAATCAGTTTATATTGTGCGGTCAGTTTGATATTGGGATGCATATTGTTATTGGTTCAGCTAGTGGGTAAGAAAAGTGGAGATTTGTAGAATTGTAGCTTTGGTGTACGTATGCCATGCGGTTTCAGCTATATTGCACGAACTCGGGCATTGGCTTGCTGCAAAAAAGTTATATGGACAATATGAAGAGGTGCGTATAGGCAATTTTTTTTGTATAAGCATCGGAAGAAAGTTTCGAATATCGCCAATTATTTTAAATGGTTATGTGTCGGTGAATCAGGAAGTTGTACTTGATTCATCTAAAAGAAATGTAGTTGTTTTCTTTGGAGCCGGATTATTGGTGAATTTGATTCTGATTATAGCAGCATTGTCGTTGACTATATGCAATAGTGCGTTTGTGTATCTTGTATGGGTAAATATTGTCCATATTGTAGCCGGTATTTTGCCTGTTGAAGGCACGGACGGATATAATATGATAAGAATTTTGTCTCATAAGAGCAAATATGATGAGGTGGACGTACATTAATCAGTGAATTTTAGGCGGCTCGCAAAGCGGGCCGCCTACTTTAGTTGATTTTCTTACATTCGACTTCCTAATCTATACTTGAAATCTTCGTAGCCAAACCTTGCAATTAATTCACAAGTTCCGTCAGTCTTTAAAGCTCGTATATCCGGCAGAGGCATTCCGTTAAATGTGTTGTTTTTGCAGGTCGAATAGATTGCCATATCTTCGAAAAGCAGGTGGTCCCCAGCTTTTAAAGGTTTGTCAAAAGCGTAATCTCCTATTATGTCTCCTGCAAGGCAAGTTGGTCCGCCAAGGCGATATACGTGCAAGTTGTCGCAGCAGTTATTGTCACAGTCTGCAACAGGTTTAGCACTCCAAAGTGGAGGAGTGTATGGCATCTCAATTACATCCGGTGTGTGACAGGCAGCTGACATATCGAGAATGGCGATGTTAGTGTCGCCATTTTTTAGTGTGTCTAAAACCTGAGTTAAAAGATAGCCTGCCTGCAAAGCAACGGCCTCGCCGGGTTCTAAGTATATTTCAAGGTTGTATGTGCCCTTCATATGGCGGATGCATTTTTTCAAAAGCTCAATATCGTAATCTGAACGGGTTATGTGATGACCACCGCCCATGTTGAGCCATTTTACCTTATGAAGAATATCGCCAAACTTAGCTTCAACTGCTTTTAGTGTTGTGGAAAGTGCATCTGAATCCTGCTCGCAGAGCGTGTGAAAATGTATTCCGTCAAGCAGGTTTACAAGCTCCGGTGTCATCTGTTCCTGCCACTGCGCAATGGTGGTTCCTAAGCGGCTGCCCGGTGCACAAGGGTCGTAGATTTCATGTCCTTCCTGTGTGGAACATTCAGGATTAATCCTAAGTCCCACTTCTTTGCCTGCGGATTTGGCACGTTCGCCAAACCGCTTAAGTTGAGAAGGCGAGTTGAATACGATGTGGTCAGCATACGTTAACAGTTCTTCAAATTCCTGTTCTCTGTAGGCACCGCAGAATACGTGGCATTCTTTATCCGGCATATGTTCTGCACCAAGTCGTGCCTCATATAGTCCGCTGGCTTCCGTACCGGCAAGATATGGCTCGATTACAGGATAAAAATCGTAATTAGAAAATGCCTTTTGTGCCAACAATATCTTACATCCCGTTTCATCCTGCACAGCTTTAAGAATCTTGCAATTCTTAACCAACGCCGCCTCATCAATAATATAGCAAGGTGTCGGCAGATTATATTGCAGTAACTTCTCTTGGGTTGTCATAGCGTAGTGGCTCCTTTCCTTTAGTGTTTTGAGGTTTTTGGGGTTGTGCGTCACGCATGTATAGTGGTTGTTTCGTGGTGGATGTGCCTTCTGTGTGTAGTTGTTGTTTTGTGGTAGATTGCTTGTGGCACATATTTGGCAGACTGTAGAAAAGCGTCAGTACTTAGCGAGAGCAAGTTAAGCACTGCTTGACTTGTGCGAGCTTAGTACTGTTACGCTTTTCTCCAAGCGAGAGCGCGTCTGCCGGGTATGTGACCACAGGCTGCCCGCTACAAAATAACCACTTTTACGGCACAAGCACCGGCTCAAAACTCTCCCTATGAGGCAATCCATACTTATCAAGTGCCTCTATATATGGGTCGGGATCAAATTCTTCTACTGTGTACACACCCGGCTTGCTCCACTTACCTGTGAGGAGCATAAGAGCGCCACACATAGCAGGAACGCCTGTTGTGTATGATATAGCCTGTGATTCCACTTCTTTGTAACATTCTTCATGGTCACAGATGTTGTATATGTAGTAAGTCTTTGGCTTGCCGTCCTTAGTTCCTGTGAAGATGCAACCGATATTAGTCTTGCCCTTAGTGCGAGGGCCGAGAGTTGCAGGGTCAGGAAGAAGTGCCTTCAAGAACTGAATTGGAACGATTTCGTGACCTTCGTAGTTGATAGGAGTTGTTGAAAGCATTCCAACATTTTCAAGGCAATTCATATGTGTAAGGTAGCTTTGTCCAAATGTCATGAAGAAACGGATGCGCTTTACGCCCGGGATTGTTTGAGCGAGTGATTCGATTTCCTCATGGTGGAGAAGGTACATATCCTTTATGCCAACCTCTTCAAAGTTATATTCACGCTTGATGCTCATAGCCGGGATTTCTACCCAGTGGCCGTTCTCCCAGTAGCTGCCCGGTGCTGAAACTTCACGAAGATTGATTTCCGGGTTGAAGTTAGTGGCAAATGGATAACCGTGGTCGCCGCCGTTGCAGTCAAGAATATCAATAGTGTCTATCTGGTCAAATTCATGCTTTAAGGCATATGCACAGTAGGCCTGAGTTACGCCCGGGTCAAAGCCAGAGCCAAGAAGGGCTGTAAGACCTGCGTCCTCAAACTTCTTTCTGTAAGCCCACTGCCAAGAATAATCGAAGTAAGCAGAGAATCCCTCTTCTTTACAACGCTTGTCATAGATTGCACGCCATTCTGGATCTTCAATATCCTCAGGCTCGTAGTTGGCTGTATCCATATAGTTAACGCCGCATGCAAGGCATGCATCCATAATAGTCAAATCCTGATAAGGAAGGGCAATGTTCATAACGAGCTCAGGCTTGTATGAGTTGATAAGTGCGATAACTTCGTCTGTATTGTCAGCATCTACCTGTGCTGTTGTGATATTAGTCGTTGTTTTTGTGCGGAGTTTTTCAGCAAGGGCATCGCATTTTGACTTAGTTCTGCTGGCGATGCAGATGTCTGTGAAAACCTCACTAACCTGACAACATTTCTGGATTGCTACGGAAGCAACGCCACCGCAGCCGATAATTAAAACTCTACTCATTTCGTTAATCTCCTTCAATAGTGATGTGGGCGTGCCCTCATATGTGGCAAACCCGGTATTTATAGTATGGCACGCCCTTAGGCGTCCTTGTTTTTCAGTATAGCCAGCATCAGCTCTCTTACCACTTTGCAGGCAAGAGCGGTGCTTGATCCGCTTATGTCGAGCTGTGGGCTTAGTTCGTTGACATCAGCGGCTACAACATTGTGTCTGCACACGGTTTCTATTGCTTCGAGAAGCTCCGTAAATGTTACGCCACCGGCTTCAGGTGTGCCCGTGCCTGGAAAACAAGACGGGTCCAGACAATCAAGGTCGATGGTGAAGTACACAGGAGCATCGCCGATAGCTTCCATAGTTTCCGAAAGACCATCAAAGTTGAACTTGTGAAGGTCGGTATGTTCCTTTGCGAATCTGAACTCTTCGCGCTCGCCACTTCTTATGCAGAACTGATGAATTCGTCCGTCACCGATAAGGTCATGGCAACGTCTGATAACGCAGGCATGGCTAAGTTTTGCACCAAGATAATCATCTCGCAAATCTGTATGTGCATCAAAATGTATCACATGTATGTCAGGATACTTTTTGAGTGCAGCTTTAAATGCGCCAAGAGTAACCAAATGCTCGCCACCGATTAAGAGTGGAAGCTTGTTGTCATTGAGTATAATATCTGCACGTTCTTCTATGTCGGACAGAGCTGCTTCTGAAGAGCCGAAGCAAAGTTCCAAGTCTCCGCTGTCGAATACATTGTAGTCAGTTAAATCCTCGTCCTGATAAGGGCTGTAGGTTTCTAATCCAAAACTTTCATGACGGATAGCGGAAGAACCGTATCTTGTACCGGGACGGTAGCTTGTGGTGCTGTCAAATGGAGCACCGAATATTACAAGCTGTGCATCTTCGTACTCTGCGTCACAGCCGATAAATGTTTCAACATTTTTACTAAGCATTATTCTACCTCCTTTAACATATCTTCAAGGAATGCAGGGAGATAGAAGGCACCCTTGTGGAGTCGGGTTGTATAGTAGCGTGTGCGAAGGTGTAAGTCCTCCCAGGCTGCGGCGTCAAGGTCGTCAATAGGATGGTACTTCTTGCTTGCAAAACCGAAAAGCCAGTATCCGGCAGCATATGTAGGTATGTGTGCCTGATAGACGCGGCTTATTGGAAATGTGCCTGCGATATGCTTGTGGCTTCGCTGCATAGCATCTGCATCCTGCTTGTAGAATGGGCTTCCCTGCTGGTTAACCATAATTCCGTCTTCCTTTAGGGCCGCGTGACAGTTGCCATAAAACTCCTTTGTAAACAAGCCTTCAGATGGTCCGTAAGGGTCGTTGGAGTCAACGATGATGAGGTCATATTCATTTTCACAGTGACGCATAAATTTCAGGGCATTGCCAAAATGAATGTGAACGCGGTCATCATCAAGACGGCAGGCGTTAGCAGGAATGTATTCACGACAGGCTTCAACAACGAGAGGGTCCATTTCTACAAGGTCGATGTGTTTAATCCGGTTGTATCGCGTCAGTTCTTTTACAACACCGCCATCGCCGGCACCGATGACAAGAACTTTTTTGATGCCCTTGTGGACAGCCATTGGTACGTGGACTATCATTTCGTTATATATAAATTCGTCTCTCTCTGTAAGCATTATATTGCCGTCGAGAGAGAGGATTCTTCCGAATTCTCTGCTCTCGAATACATCAATTCGTTGGTAGTCGCTTGTTTTTGAAAAGAGTTGCTTTTCTATTCGAATGCTAAGCTTCACATCAGGGGTGTGAGCCTCGCTAAACCATAAATCCATGTGATTCCTCCTTTAGTGGGTGGTTGAAAGCTTATATTTTGTGATGTGTAGACAGTTGCGTGTCAATGTGTTCTAAATTTGCGAATTTTAGGCAACGAAGAATAGACCAGGAAAAATACGAACCTACTTGTGTGAGTATTTTTCTGCTTTGGGCTATTCGTAGTGCTTTGCCGTACTGAGCAAATTAGAACACATTGGCGATGTACCAGACGTAATTATTACAAAATTAGCTTTCTACCAACACATTCAAATACTCTATCTCAGGGTCCTCAGGACCTGTCATGCTGCATCCTTTTTCTTTTGCGTATTGTATGTAGCGCAGAATGTCGGCTGTGATTTTTTCACCTGGGGCAAGAATTGGAATTCCCGGCGGGTAGCACATTACGAACTCGCTACATACCATACCCTCTGTTTCCATGATAGGCTTGCTGACTTTCTTTGAATAGAATGCCTCCTGTGGGCTTTTTACTACTTCAGGAGGAATGTATTCCTGGCTCATAAGTCCGTTTTTATCACCCTTGAAGCGTCTGCGGATGTCAGCAAGAGCAGTAACTAAACGTTCTACTTCCTGTGCTCTGTCGCCGATTGACAGGTAGGCAAGAATATTGCCGATATCGCCGAACTCAATCTGAATGTCGTAATCGTCACGAAGCAGGTCGTAAACTTCAATTCCTGCCAGTCCGATATCCAACGTGTGTACACTTAGCTTGATAGGGTCGAAGTCATATATTGAGTCGCCATTTATAAGCTCCGGTCCGAAAGCGTAGTATCCGCCAATGGAGTTGATTTCGTTGCGTGCATATTCTGCAATTTCTTTTACCTGTTCAAATATTTTTTCGCCCCGTAGTGCAAGGTTACGACGTGAAATGTCGAGACTGCTCATAAGCAGATAACTGCCTGAGGTTGTCTGGGTTAAGTTAATAATCTGTCTTACGTAGCCTTCGTGTATGTTAGGTCCTGCCAGCAAGAAGCTTGACTGAGTAAGGCTTCCTCCGCTCTTATGCATGGATACGGATGCCATATCTGCACCGGCTTCCATAGCTGATACAGGAAGGTCTTTTCCAAAGTAAAAATGTGTTCCGTGTGCTTCATCTGCAAGGCAAAGCATACCATGTTCATGTGCAAGCTTAACGATGCCGCGAAGGTCGGAGCATATTCCATAATAGGTAGGATTGTTTACAAGGACTGCGACTGCATTGGGATGTTCCTTGATAGCACGTTCTACCTGTTCCAGTTTCATTCCAAGAGAGATTCCCAAGCGATGGTCTACTTCAGGGTTAACGTATACAGGTACTGCACCACATAAAACTAGTGCGTTGATTACACTTCTGTGTACATTTCTTGGCAGAATGATTTCGTCACCGCGCTTGCAGGCAGTAAGAACCATGCTTTGTACAGCACTTGTGGTACCGCCAACCATAAGAAATGCGTGTGCTGCGCCGAAAGCATCAGCAGCAAGCTGCTCCGCTTCTTTGATTACGGAAATAGGGTGGCACAGATTATCAAGCGGTTTCATACTGTTAACGTCAACGCTTACGCACTGCTGACCTAAGAATTCTGTTAACTCAGGATTGCCGCGGCCTCTTTTATGACCCGGCACATCAAATGGTACAACACGTTGCTTGCGGAAATTTTCTAAAGCCTCATAAATAGGGGCACGTGTTTGGTCGAGGGTTGTTGTTCTCATAGGGGAATCCTTTCGTGCTTTTTTTAAAACCAGATTCTCTGGCAGGTACGGGAAATTCGGTTTCTCGTGCTGTTGCAGTACTCCACGAAGGAGATGCATCTTTGTGGAGCATTTATATGTCAGAAATATTGTCCGGACATATAAAAAAGCAGGTCTGCGCATAACGCAACCTGCTTCATCATATCACCAAAGTAAAGTGTGTATCGTAAAATAAATTGTGTGGCTTGTGAATTGAATTAGTACAGGCGCAGCCTGAATAATAAATATAATGGCACAAGTCCAACACCAATAATAAATACAATAATTGTATAACACTATAAATTAGGGTATGGATTCGGGATTATCAGAGTCTATATAGCAATCACTTTTACTACTCTTATTGACCGTTTCACAAGTTTGCGCATAGCACAATTTTGGTTATGAAGTAACCAACTTATAAAATTCGAGCTTTTAACTCAATCAATAATGTGGCGAAACGCCACCAATCGGCAGTGGACCCGGCTGTCCGTATGGCCTTAACCCTTGAGGGTGGTCCCAATAATTGCTTGGAAAGACTCCGAATAAATCATCCTTCCAAAGTGTTGTAATATTAACATTAAAGTGTATGGTGTGTCAATATATTTTTAAAATTACTTCTTAACAAACCCTTTGAGTTTTCTAAACTGTGACGGAGAAACCTTGTTAATCTTTCTAAATACATCGCCAAAGTAGTTGCTTGATTCATATCCGCACTCCAGTGCGATCTGGGTGATTGACTTAGTGGTTTCAAGCAGTAAACGTTCAGCGTGAATTATCCTTATATTATTAAGATATTCTTTAAAGCCGATACCGTTGATGTTCTTGAACTTATTAGAAAAGTAAGTCGAGTTCAACTGATAT
This sequence comes from Lachnospira sp., assembly GCA_017397445.1. Taxonomy (GTDB): domain Bacteria; phylum Bacillota; class Clostridia; order Lachnospirales; family Lachnospiraceae; genus Lachnospira. Next base: position 4,785 of record JAFQIQ010000223.1, on the reverse strand, counting down.
CTTGATGCAAGGTCATCAAGCGTAAGTGGCTCAGCATAATTCTGCTCAATGTATTTTTTAGCCTCTCGCACGGATATATCAGCAATCTGCATCTGGTCAGTTGTTATGTAGTCTGTCTGTGTACAACGGCGCAACAGAGTAATAATAAGTTCCTGAAGATGGAATTTTCTCATGCAGTTGGCAAAAATATCATGGTCATCAGGGGCACTGGAAATAGAACCAAAGCGGTTAACCTTTCCTGAAACTCCGTCGTAAGGACTGTTGGTAACGTCACCAAATGTAAATATCGGTTTAGTCAGCGTAGAATTACTTGGTACGGTAGAACCATATGTTGGTGATGATGTGTCCTTTTTTGTGGAAGCACAGTCTACCTCTAATCTTGTAATTGCGGCAGAAATAGCCGGTGTTGCCACCGGTGAAAAATGTAATGGTCCGCCAAAAACATAGCGGTCTAACCACATCTGCCCAAACTCTTCTTCAAGGTCAGATACATAGTTGGCCGAAAATTCGATATTCAAACGCTCGTTGCCGTTAGGGTCTTTATAAGTAGTTTTGTGTGGCACATTAGAAGGTATGAATATGGCTGTTCTCGGTGTAATGGTATATATGGATTGTCCTAACTGTAACTCACATTCTCCCGATATGAGGTAGAAAAGCTCATAATAGGAATGGGTGTGTGGAGTGTGCATAGATTCATCAGGTGTACGGTTTAATCTTGAAAGTTCAAAATGTTGTAATTGATTGTTCATGGGCCCTCCTTGGAATATGTAAAAATAATTAATTCGATTATACTGTTTATGCCGAAAAATGCTACATATAATCCTTAAAAATAATTCGCGTTGTGCAAAATGCACAAAACAAAAACTAAAGTTTAATGAAATATGACATTTATGATATTATACACCTAAAATCATTGGTAATCAAGAGGGAATATTTCAAAGAAATGAGTATCAACCATAAGTGGCGTGTGATAAACTATACTCAACGCGGTACATTGCTGGGTGCAGTGTGCTCTATTGGAAGGGATTATCCTGATTATATGAGGGGTAGAAGACTTCTGAAATATTATAATATAAGGAGGAAACAGATTATGAGATTTAGCTTAAAGAAGAAGCTAAAGAGAATCGGCGCTGTAGTTGTTGCAGGTGTTATGGCAGTAAGTGTTATGGCAACATTACCGGCAGGAACAGCTAATGCCGAGGAAGGCAACAATTTCAAAGTATGGCTTGATGACCTTGCAACAGATGGTGTGGTTGAGCCGGGCACAACAGAGTATGGTGCAGCAGGTTCTGTTACATTGGTAGGTAACGGTGAAACAAAGTTTACACAGGAGTATAGTGCTGCTGTTGGCGTTGAAAGAGACGGCAAGACAGTTAACGGTTATAAGGCTGGTAAGAGACATGCAACAGCTAATGATATTACATCTATTCCTAAGGCAGGAGATGGATGTGCTGTAGTATTCTCAGCAAAGATGGCAGGTACTTTCAAGATTTATTTCCAGAGTACATCTTTTGTAAGAGTATGGAAGTTTGATACTGCTACAGGCGAAAGAGATACAACACAGGCATATGTTGATTCATCAGTTGCAGCAGATTCATTCTCTTTCAAGACTGAGGCTGGTAAGACATATGTAATGTCTACAACAGGTAAGACAAACAATATGGCATACATCGGATATCAGTTTATCGAAGATGTTGCTGCAACAGTTGCAGTTGAGCAGAAGAATGTAGATGCAGCAGAGTCTGCACTTGAGAACCTTGAGATTTACTTCACAGATAGCGATCTTGGCGGTGAGCCTGCAGCTACTCTTAAGAAGGGTGATACATCAGCATCTCTTATGAAGGGTCATTCATACACAGTATCTTGTAATGACGGTGGTGTAAGAACAGTAGTTGATGGCAAGGATACATTTGTATGTACAGGTGATAAGGTTACAGTTAGTCTTTACAATATTCCTGATGTGACTCTTAAGGGTGAAATCACAGGTGCAAAGGAAGGCACTGTAACAGCGCTTACATTCACTAATATGATTAATGGAACTGTATGTGAGGCAGTTATTAAAGGAACAAGTTATACATGTGTTATGAAGCCGGGCGAGTACGACGCAAGTGTTGTTACTACTAATGGCGGATTTACTAAGGATAGAGCATCTGTTAAGGAAACAGGCGAGAACATTAATGATGTTTGGGTAGAGATGCCAAGTACTTACGGTACATTTACACCGGATGCGATTGCTAAGTTCCCAGCTACAGGTTCAGTTAGTTCAAGAGGTAATGATTTCACAGCTAAGCCGGGTGCTACAGTAACTATTCCTGTATCAGGTCCATCAGTTGTAACTGTTAAGGCTTATTATGATGCAGAATTTACACTTGGTGACAAGGTATGTTCTGTTACTTCAGGTTCAACAACTCAGATTGATGAGTTTACAATCAATGCTTCAAGTGATGTTGTAATTACATTTGGCGGAGATGCTACATCTTACTTGACAGAAGTTTCTGTTGTGTCAAATGTTCCATTTAAGAACGAGATTAACGTTCCTGGTGATTATGACTCTATGAACGATGCTATTGCAGCTATTAAGGGTATGACAGCAAGACCTGAAGGTGAAGAGGGAAGAATTACTATTAACCTCACAAAGGATTTATTCGAGCAGGTTGTAGTTAATGTTCCAAATGTTACATTGAATGGTAATAACCATACAATTTCATGGTACTATGGTGTTGGTACATGCTATTATTCAGTAGATCCTGCAACAGGTCTTTACAATGAAAGACTTGCTAAGGACAGATATTCATATGCTGAAGGTAACGGAAGCCTTTGGGGTGGTGTGTTCATCGTAAGAGGTGACAATTTCATCGCTAAGGACACAACATTTAAGAATACATACAACTATGAATTAACAGAAGCTGAGAAGACAGATATCGCTAAGAGTGTACTTTCTGTTGACAGATTGGCAGAGGGTGCTGATGTTACAGCTTATGCATTCAAGGAGAGATCTAATGCATTCTATATTGAAGCAAAGAATATTGAGTGCTACAACTGTAAGATTCTTTCTTCACAGGATACATTAGGAAGAAATGGTAGTTCAAACAACGGATACAGCGCTTACTTCAAGGATTGTGTAATCGGTGGTAACACTGACTACATCTGTGGTGAGTTTGCTGCAATCTTTGATAACTGTGAATTACAGTGGAAGACATTTAAGGATGATGAGAAGAACAATGGTAAGGTTGGTTACATCGTAGCTCCTAAGACAAACCCTTATGTATTTAGAGACTGTGTTGTTACAACAGATGGCGTAGGAACAGGTGTTAAGGGATGGTATGGTAGAACTTGGGGTGCAAATTCTAACTGTTCATTCATCAGAACTCAGACTAACGGATACATCCATGAGGATGGTTGGGCTGAGATGAGCAAGGGTGAAGGTGCTTCAGCTATATTTAAGGAGTACGCAAATGTTAGCGGAAATGAACCATTCGTTACTAACGGTGCATTCTGTGCTGAAAGCAATCAGAAAGCAGACGCAGTAGCTGATTACGTAGAGAGTGCTACAGCAGCAACAGATTCAGTATTTGCAGGTTGGATTCCAACAGAGTACAAGTACGAGAAGGGCGTAGACTACGCAAAGCTTAACAGTGCTGTGGATGCATATAACTTACTTGATCTTGAAAGCTATAAGGATGTAACAGCTGTTCAGGCTGCAATCGAGGCTGCTAAGAACCTTGATGGAGCAGATCAGGCTAAGGTTGATGCTATGGCTAAGGCTATCGAAGATGCTATTGCAGCTCTTGAGAAGTTGCCAGAGCAGTCAAGTCCTGGAACAGGTGATGCTACACCTATCGGAGCATTTGCAGGTCTTGCATTTATCAGTATGATTGCACTTGCAGCTTCAGTTCTTTTCGATAGAAAGAGAAATATGGTAAGATAATTTGTTGTTAAACAGATTTCCCGGCGGGACTTGTCCCGCCGGGTTTTTGCGTTGGCGGTTGTGTTTCTATGGTGAACAAACAGTGTGCAGATGGAAAGACAGAAGAAGAGGCTTGCGAGGTTCTGAAGATTACGTTGGATGAATATCTTAAGGAGAAAAAATTGTTGAAAGAAAGTGTGCATGATTAATTAAATAAAAGCTAATTAAGCGGTGCATAATTTGCATCGCTTAATTGTATTTTTGAATAAAGTGGATAGAACTACAGAAAAATCTAGAGAAAGTTCTTTGTATACAAAATACAATGATGAATTTTGTGCAAACTGCACTAAAAAAGAGGGCCGTTTTTGACGAGCTCAAGGCGAAATAAACAATGGTTTGTATTGACAAACAAGGGGGCAAAAGTGCTATAATTACTGTAATTCTAGGAATTTGTCCATAAGTGATTTGGGCCATGTGTTCTATACGATATGAGTTTCCAAATAAAGGGCAGTTTCAGAAAAAATATTTAAGGAGGAAGAGCCTAGATGAAATTGAGAAGAAGAGGCAAAAAGGTATTGGCTGTTGTTATGGCTATGCTTATGGTTGTTGGTCTTATTCCAATGAACTTTATGCCTAACAAGGCAGAGGCTGCGGAGAAGGTTTATGTGCTTAATGCAAGTGATGCAGAAATCACAGCAATAGCAACTAATACAGCATTAGAAGCAGCTGTTACAGCGGGAACAGATAAGTTCTTTACAATCAATAAGAGTGTAAAGGTAGAAACTCGCGTTGGTAAGGGTGATGTTTACGATGACTTTGGAACAACAGAGTTCGCAAACAGAATCAAGACAGAAGGTAAGCCGGGTGCTTTAGACAGT
>JAFQIQ010000222.1 GCA_017397445.1 Lachnospira sp. | reverse complement strand
AGCGTCTCACGGTTGTAACGCTTGCCGTCACACACCTCGCAAGGCACGTAAACATCCGGAAGGAAATGCATCTCTATCTTGATAATACCATCACCTGAGCAGGCCTCGCAACGTCCACCCTTAACATTGAAGCTGAAACGCCCCTTGCTGTAGCCACGCTCTTTTGCATCAGAAGTTGACGCAAAAAGGTCTCTTATCATATCAAACACACCTGTGTAAGTAGCAGGATTAGAACGCGGAGTTCTTCCGATAGGCGACTGGTCAATATCAATAACCTTGTCAAGCTGCTCAAGTCCATCAATTCCATCGTGCTTACCGGCTATACAACGGGCTCTATTAAGCTCCTTTGCAAGATGCTTATAAAGAATCTCATTTACAAGAGAACTCTTTCCGGAACCGGAAACACCTGTAACACAGGTAACTACACCAAGCGGAATATCCACATCAATATTCTTTAAGTTATTTTCCCTTGCACCACGCACTTTAATCCAGCCCGTAGGTTTTCTACGGTTCGTTGGAACCGGAATCTTAATCTTTCCGCTAAGATATGCACCTGTTATAGAATCCTCACTAGCCATAATATCTTCGGCTGTTCCTGTTGCAACCACCTGACCACCGTTCTTTCCGGCTCCCGGTCCTATGTCAACTATATAGTCCGCTGCACGCATAGTGTCTTCGTCGTGTTCTACAACAATAACCGAATTACCCAAATCACGCAAATGTGTGAGTGTGTTCAAAAGCTTGTCATTGTCTCTCTGATGCAGACCGATGCTTGGCTCGTCCAAGATATAAGCCACACCCACAAGTCCTGATCCAATCTGCGTCGCAAGTCTGATTCTCTGTGCCTCTCCACCTGAAAGCGTGGCAGTAGCTCTTGAAAGCGAAAGGTAATCAAGGCCTACGTCCATCAGGAAACTAATTCTTGCCTTAATTTCCTTCAAAATCTGCTCACCAATCTTTAACTGTCTTGCAGATAAGTTCATATTCTGAAGGAACTCCTGCAAATCCCTTACTGACAAATTAGTAATTTCATAAATATTCCTGTCAGCTACCGTTACAGCAAGTGACGTTGCTTTAAGTCTCTGACCATCGCAAGCTGAACAAGGCGTAATTCGCATAAACTCCTCATACTGCTGCTTGCTTGTCTCGGAAGCCGTCTCCCTGTAACGCTTCGCTACATTTTTCACAAGGCCCTCAAATGCTATATCATACACACCCTCACCGCGCTGTCCCTTGTATCGAACCTTTACAGAATGGCCCTTTGTACCATTAATAATAATGTCCTTGATATCATCCGGATAATCTTTAAATGGAGTAGCAAGACTGAAACCGTACTCCTTCGCAATAGCACTCAAAATTGCTCTTGAAAAACTGCCTTCATCGGTTACTGACTGCCAGCCCATAACCACAATGGCACCCTCATCAATACTAAGTCTCTCATCGGGAATCATAAGCTCCGCATCAAACTCCATCTTGTAACCAAGACCAAAACAGTCCGGACACGCACCGAAAGGGTTGTTAAACGAAAAGCTTCTAGGTTCAATCTCCTCTATACTAATCTCACAATCAGGGCATGCAAAACTCTGGCTAAAATTAATCGGTGTTCCATCTATAACATCAACTGTCATAATTCCGTCGGCCAACTTAAGAGTAGTCTCAATAGAATCCGTAAGTCGTTTCTCCATACCCTCACGAACAGACAATCTATCCACAACAATCTCAATATTGTGCTTCTTATTCTTGTCAAGCTTAATCTCATCCGTAAGCTCGTACATATTGCCATCTACCATAACTCGCACGTATCCGCTCTTCTTTGCCTGCTCAAAAAGCTTTACGTGTTCACCCTTACGTCCACGCACAACCGGTGCAAGTATCTGAATCTTAGTACGCTCCGGAAGCTCCATAATAGTATCCACCATCTGGTCCACTGTCTGCTTCTTAATCTCCTTGCCACAATTCGGACAGTGGGGAATACCCACCCTTGCATATAAAAGTCTGAAATAATCATATATCTCTGTAACTGTGCCCACTGTAGAACGTGGGTTTCTGTTAGTTGATTTCTGATCAATCGAAATAGCTGGTGAAAGTCCTTCAATACTCTCAACATTGGGCTTTTCCATCTGTCCTAAGAACTGTCTGGCATAGGAAGACAATGATTCCATATATCTTCTTTGACCTTCCGCATATATAGTGTCAAATGCCAAGGATGACTTACCCGAACCTGAAAGACCTGTGAGCACAACAAGCTCATTACGCGGAATATCCACTGTTACGTCTTTAAGGTTATGTTCATTGGCACCTTTGATTCGAATAAACTGCCTGTAATTACCTCTTTCCATAATTAATCCTTTCTAAAATGTAGTGCCAGGGGGCGGCGGAAAGCCGGGCGGTGCAACCGGGTAACGCATCCGCACCGCCCGGCTTTCCGCCGCCCCACACATCTACTTCATCTCATACAACTGCTTATTAATCTCTATCATCTTATCACGCAATTCGGCTGCTTCCTCGAAATTTAATTCTGCTGCTGCCTTATGCATATTCTTTTCTATCTGTTTCTTTAACTTCTCAAGCTCCTTCTTACTCATGGACTCGTAGTCCTTCTCAAGCTTAATACCGCCTGTACCCGGCTCTGCTGCCTTGGATATACTGATAAGGTCACGCACTGCCTTTTGAATCGTCTGAGGAGTTATACCGTGTGCATCGTTATACTCCTGTTGAATCTTACGTCTTCTCTCTGTCTCTGAGATAGCCTTTTCCATAGATTCCGTAATCTTATCTGCATACATAATAACATGACCTTCACTGTTACGGGCTGCACGGCCGATAGTCTGAATAAGTGAGGTTTCAGTTCTTAAGAAACCTTCCTTATCCGCATCAAGTATGGCTACCAGCGATATCTCAGGTATATCCAAACCTTCTCTTAGAAGGTTAATTCCCACAAGCACATCAAACGCATCAAGTCTCATATCACGAAGTATCTTCTGTCGTTCCAGTGTGTCTATATCGGCATGGAGATACTTTACTCTGATACCAAGCTCTTTAAGATAATCCGTCAAATCCTCTGCCATGCGCTTTGTAAGTGTAGTTACAATAACTTTGTTCTTCTTAGCCGTTTCCTTGTTAATCTCTGACACAAGATCATCAATCTGTCCTTCCACCGGGCGCACCACTACCTCGGGATCTAAGAGTCCTGTTGGTCTGATAATCTGCTCCGCTCTCAAAAGCTCATGCTCTCCCTCATATACTGACGGTGTTGCAGACACAAAAAGCATCTGGGATATCTTGTTCTCAAACTCTGTAAAGTTAAGAGGTCTGTTATCCTTTGCCGATGGCAGTCTGAAACCGTAATCTACAAGAGTTGTTTTTCTCGACTGGTCTCCGGCATACATACCACGTACCTGTGGCACCGTAATATGGGACTCATCCACGATAATAAGAAAATCATCCGGAAAGTAATCCATCAGTGTATATGGGGGCTGCCCAGCGGGCAGCCCCGCAAGATGCCTTGAATAAATCTCAAAGCCCGAACAAAAACCTGTTTCCTGCAACATCTCTATATCGAAGTTGGTTCTCTCTTCTATTCTTTGTGCCTCTAAAAGTTTGTCTTCTCTTTTAAAATAGGCAATTCTTTCTTCCAGCTCTGCCTTTATATTCTCTATGGCAGCTTCCATCTTCTCCTTATCTACCACATAATGTGAATTAGGGAATATGGCAACATGCTCTCTTACACACTTGACTTCACCAGTTAATGAATCAATCTCTGAAATTCTGTCTACTTCATCACCAAAGAACTCTATACGTATGGCATCTCCTCCAGAATCAGACGGATATACTTCTACCACATCACCACGCACACGAAATGTTCCACGCTTGAAATCCTGCTCGTTACGAATATACTGTATATCTATAAGTTTCCTTATAACTTCATCTCTATCCTTTATCATTCCCGGTCGTAATGAAATAACCATGCTCTTGTAATCCACCGGTGCACCAAGCCCGTAAATGCAGGATACGGATGCCACAATTATAACATCCTTCCTCTCTGAAAGTGCTGCTGTCGCAGAGTGTCTTAACTTATCTATCTCATCGTTAATGGACGAGTCTTTGGCAATGTATGTGTCACTCTGTGGCACATATGCCTCCGGCTGATAGTAATCATAGTATGACACAAAATATTCCACCGCATTCTCCGGAAAGAATTCTTTCATCTCTCCATACAACTGTGCCGCCAATGTCTTGTTATGGGATATAATAAGAGTCGGTTTCTGCACCTTCTCAATTATATTCGCCATAGTAAATGTTTTGCCGGAACCTGTTACACCAACCAGTGTTTCAAACTGATTACCCTCAAGAAACCCTTGTGACAGCGCCTCTATAGCCTGGGGTTGATCTCCTGTCGGCTGAAATTCTGAATGTAAAACAAATCTCTCCATGACAACAATTCCTTTCTTAATTCATCATTTATCAGTATAACATCTTTAAATTAAAAAGTACAGAGCAAACCGAATGTTTGTTCTGTACTTTTGTGAGTTATTGCATTTTTTCTTTTACATACTTAACAGCCGCATCAAGCTGAACATCACTTGCAGCATCCTGTGGCATCTCTACCACCTGGTCAGGTGTTACTCCCTTGCCATGGATATCCTGTCCCTTTGGTGTAAAGTACTTTGCAACAGTGAATTTTACTGCACTTCCATCTGACAATGGATATATAGTCTGAACTATACCCTTTCCAAATGTCTGTGTACCGATAATCTCTGCCTTGTCATAATCCTGCAATGCACCGGCAAATATCTCTGATGCACTGGCACTGTCGCCGTTGACAAGCACCGCAATCGGAACATTTATCTCAGTAGCAGATGTACCTTTATATTCGTTTCTCTTACCCTGATTATCTTCTGTATATACGATAAGTCCCTTACCGATAATCTCATCCAGTATCTCAACTACACCGCTAAGAACACCACCCGGATTAGAACGGACATCCAGTACAAGTCCCTTCATTCCCTGCTTTTCAAGTTCTTTCACAGCATCTTTGAACTGCTCTGTTGTGGCTGTATCAAAAGATGATATTTCTATATAACCGATGCTATCTTCCATCATCTTGTATGATACTGACTTAATAATTACTTCGTCACGGGTCACCGTAAATGTCATGGCCTTTCCGTCACGTAATACTTCCAGAGTAACATTGGTACCCTTCTCTCCTTTTATAAGGGATACCGCACCATCTAAACTCATGGATGTAATATCTGTTCCATCAATCTTTGTAACGCAGTCTCCCGCACGTATTCCTGCCTTGTATGCCGGAGCATACTCATATGGCTCAACTATAAGCACAGTCCCGTCTTCATTCTGCTGACAAACTGCTCCTATTCCACAAAACGCTCCTGTGGTTGATTCCATAATTGACTTGTATTCTTCGGGTGTGTAATACACAGTATATCTGTCACCGTAGGCTGAAAGATATGCCTTGAATATGGCGTCTGCTGCCTTATTCTTATCTACATCATTGAAATAGAAACGATCAAGAAGCGAATCTAATGAATTCAATTTCTTTTCTACTGCGGTTCCTATACCATTCTCGTCGTTTACATCAAACGGCTGAACATATATCGCTCCGTTTGCGCCCACCTTAATCATTCCTGAGCTTGCAAATGCTCCAATGAAAAGGAAGACTAACATAGCAACTGCGAAGGAACCTATCAGGAAGCCTACAAAAATACCTATACCCAACTTGCTCTTCTGTTTCTTTGGCGGATAATGCGGATTATAATACCCCTGACTGTAATTAGGATTGTAAGTATATCCCTGCGGCTGTCCGTAATATTGCTGCTGATTATATCCCTGTTGTACATTCTGCTGCATATTATTCTGCGGTTGATTATACATCGGTTGCATATTATTCTGATTAGTATTGTTGTTCATATTGTCCATGCGTCGTTATCTTGCCTTTCTTTAAAAATATCGCACGACATTAAAGCCGTGCGATAATTATAACATATTATTACCAATCTGCGCTACTTAATTCCAATATATGGTTCAGGATTCACATAACCGCCATTAATTCTTACTGCAAAATGTAGATGTGCACCTGTAGACCTTCCGGTTGAACCCATCAATGCAATTTTATCACCCTGTTTAACTTTCTGTCCTACTGTTGCAGTGAATTTCCAGCAATGCATGTATACCGTATACAAACCTCCGCCGTGATATACAAATATCATATTACCACCACCATTTTCATCGTAATATGTACTTGATATTTCACCATCAGCAACTACATATATAGGGTCTCCCCATTTTCCCGGTGTAACAGCACCAATATCCACACCATAATGGAAACTGCTACCTCTTTTACCATATCTTGATGTAATACGCTTCGAGATAGTCGGCCATATGAAACCTGATTCATACGGATTGGTTATTGTTCCTGCAGAACTTCCTCCATTATTCTTATTAGCTTCCTCTTCTTCCTTACGCTTTTTCTCTTCTAAAGCCTTAAAAGCAGCCTCTGCTTCTGCGGACATATTACCCAGCTCGGTTTCTTTATTAGCAAGCTGCGCAAGCTCTGAATTGAGTTTTGCAAGCTGTGTCTCTTTTTCCTTGGCTGCTACCTCGAAACCCGACTGCTTTACCTCAGCTGCTGTCTTACTTTCATTAAGACTTGCAAGTTCTGTTTCAAGCTGTATCTTTGCCTCGGCAACACGGGTTATAGTAGCTTTATACTCTTCAAGCATATTCCTGTCATATTCTGACAACTTTGACACATACTCTACTTTATTAAGCATGTCTGCAAGGCTTGATGATTCCAAAAACATAGAAAGATATGTCTGCTCATTCTGTTCATACATAAACTTTATTCTGAGCTTCATCATCTCATACTGATGATCCCTTACTTTCTCAGCCTCTGAAAGCTCCGTCTTGGTCTCTTCTATCTTTACTTCTTTCGCAGCAATATCCTGTCCAAGCTTGTATATCTCCTCACCGATTTCCAGCATTTTTTTGTCCAATGTTGCAAGGTATGCCTCAGTATTCGCTGCCTGACTCTTTAGACTGTTAATCTGATTCTGTACTCTTTTTCTCTCAGCTTCAATAGCCGCCTGTTTATCCTTTGCATCCTGAATCTCGGCATCCGTTACCGCATATGCCTGCATAAGTTTTCCGCTGAAAATGTTGTTGTAAGGCACAACAGTCAGTGCTAAAACCATAGATACACATAACAGTAAGGAAACCGCTCTCTTAATCAGTGATTTCTTCATACACATCTTCCTTTACATAGCATTTCATTAAACATTAGCATGCTTACGTACTGCAAAGAAACTTCCTACAATACCTATTCCTATACCCAGGATAATTGATACCGGTGCAAGTACTTTGAATACCTCCGCCGCCGGCATAAACACGAGTATGTTGTTAAGTATTGAGAATTTTTCAAGCACGTAGCTTACAACTCCCTGATACATATAACCAAGTATAAGTAACGGTATGATTGAACCAAACACACCTATTAATATTCCTTCAACAAAGAACGGTGCATTAACAAATGCATCTGTTGCACCGATGAATTTCATAATTGAAATTTCTTCTTTGCGGACTGTAATACCTATAACAATTGTATTGGTAATAAGGAATACTGATACTGCAAGTAATATAATTATAATTGCCAATGCAACATATCCCACAAGCTTTGCGGCACTGGAAAGACTGTTGGCGGTAATCTCCGAACGATTTACCTGTCTTACTCCCTCCAGATTCTCTATATATGTTACAAGGGATGACTGCATACTTGCATCATTCAGATACACTTCATATGAATCTGAATTTATCAATGGATTATCATCCTTATATCCTTCTGCAAGCTCCGGATAATCCTTAAAATATTCATCCTTGAATTTGTCCCAGGCTTCCTGCGCAGAAGTATAATGTATGTTGGAAACTTCTACACGCTGAGCAATGTCGTCACCAATCTCTTTTATATCTTCCTGTGTCAAACCTTCATCAAAAAATACCGTTATACAGATATCATTCTCAACTTCTTTAAGCATATAATTGAAGTTTATGACTATTGAATAAAATACACCAAATAAAAATATGCAGGCTGTAATTGTAGCAATTGATGCTAATGAGAACAAACGGTTTCTATATATGTTCTTAAAGCCCTCTTTT
>JAFQIQ010000221.1 GCA_017397445.1 Lachnospira sp. | reverse complement strand
TGCCGTGGTTGCTGAGGAGATTCAGAAGCTTTCCGAGCAGACAAAAACAGCGGCTAAACACAAGGCACATTGTAACACATTGTCGTTTTTTCGTCAAGTGATAATATCAATTTACCTTGCAATATCTTTACAACAACTATTTTGAAGACTTCATATATGCGTCATAAAGATCCGGACGATATTTTTTAGTTCTTATGAGAGACTGTTCATGTCTCCACTTATCAACATTCCCGTGATGTCCGGATAATAATACATCCGGAACTCTCATCCCTCTAAATTCCACCGGTCTTGTGTATTGAGGGTATTCCAGCAGACCGTTCTCGAAACTCTCCGTCTCTGCCGATTCGTCATTGTGAAGCACTCCCGGAACAAGTCTGGAAACTGCATCAATAACTACCATTGCCGGCAGTTCTCCTCCTGTCAGCACATAATCACCAATAGACACATAATCAGTAACAATAAGTTCCAATGCTCTCTCATCAATTCCCTCATAATGCCCGCACAGTAACACCAAGTTCTCTTCTTTAGCAAAATCTTTTGCCATCTGTTGATTGAAAGTATGCCCCTGCGGCGTCATATATACAACTCTTGGACGCTTACCTATTTTCTCTGTCAAAGCATCATATGCCGCACATACAGGCGCAGCCTGCATAACAAGCCCCGCTCCGCCGCCATAGGGATAATCATCAACCTTCATATGTTTATTATCCGCATAATCTCTTATATTAATTGCCTCCACTGACATCAGACCACCTTCAATGGCTCTGCCGGTAATACTGGTATTCATACCGTCCAGTATCATCTGTGGAAACAATGTCAACACATGAAATCTCATACTATTCTGTTCTCCATTTCACGCAGAATCTGATTACATCAAATCTGCAATCTTATTAAGGAAATATCCATAATAATCCTGCTTAAGATTACAACCTGTTCCGGAACATTGTGTAAACATATACCCACTGCTGTCTTTAAAGCTTGTTGCAATGTCCATATACTTAGCCCCCATTCCTGAAGCCTTTGTACTGAATGCATAATTAAGGTCATTCAAAAACTTCTGTTTTACAGTACTCTTAGAATCAAATGCCTTAGTTATCGGAAGCACAGACAATACATACACTTCAGTAGATGAATTCTTAGCTTTCACCGCCTTAACAAACTTCTCAACATTTTTAACAATAGTATCCACTGAATAAGTTCCATAGTTAGCATCGTTAAGACCAATCATAATAAAAACCTTCTTAGGGTTGGAAGCCATTACTGTACCAACCTTACCTGCAGCCTGGCTACTAACCATATTCACATCAGAAACAACCTTAGAGGCATCCAAATGCTTATAAAATGCTATACCATTAATTACTGTATCGCCCACAAAAACTGAATTCGCAAACTTATCCTTCGCAGTAAATGTGACTTTCTGCGGAGCATTGGCAACAGACTGTGTTGGTGCCTCAGTTTCCTTTTGAGTTTCCTTCTGTGTTTCTTTCTGAGTTTCCTTCTGTGTCTCTGCCTGAGAACTTCCTGCCTCATTACCGGAATTCTCTGTAGAATCCTTTGTTTCTGCACTTGTTCCTAACTGTGCCACATACTCTTTAGTCTTAGTTTCGGATGGTTTGATATTATTCTTGTCATCTGCGTCCGGCATAAGATTAACAAAGAGTGCTACAGCAAGCACAATAGCCAATACTGCACCAAGCACAAAACAATAAGTCTTATACTTGTTCCACATACGCATCTTTTTATTTATCTTAATCTGTGGTTTACTATCCTGATATTCATCAGAATTATCGTTTATATTACCCATACAGTCCCTCCATTATATTTTCTTCAAGACAACCGCCGAATTAGCCCTAAGACCTATATCCAGCCAGCCTTCCTTTACTGTGTATCCCAGTCTGTCAATACTGTAGCCGTTATCATAGGAAACAAATATCTGCTCCATATCTTCATTATGATATACACCCAGCTCCCATACCGGTACTCTTACGCGTCTTTCATCATCCATATTATTGACAATCACAACTACCGCATCTTTGGAATTAAACCTTCCATATGCCACCAGATTGTACTCTGATACTAACTGCTTGTATGAACCGGTCTTTAACACTTCGCATTCCTTGTGCATCTTAATTGCTGCTCTGTGGAATTGAAGTAACTCCTGATCTTCATTCCCCCAAGGATATGTTCTCCTGTTGTCAGGGTCCGTCCAACCACAAACACCGGCCTCGTCACCATAATAAACAGTCGGTGCGCCCGGCAGTGTCATCTGCATAACCACCGCTTCTTTAAACACAGCCTTATTAATACCAAGAGAGGCTGCTTCCGCACCCACTGTAGCAATTCTTCCTACTTTTCTGTTAGTTCTGGTTAAAAATCTTGAATGGTCATGATTAGATAACTCATTCATAGCAATTTGTAATGACTGTCCGCCAATTCTTGACATATTGTGGTGCAATGCTCCAAAAAATGCATCGGAATTACCATACATATCTTCCCTATGCTCGTCGCTATGCTTTTCCATACCCGTCAAAAACCAGGTCACCGGCTCCATAAACGCGTCATAGTTCATAATAGTATCCCACTCGTCACCCTTTAACCACTCATAGCAGTCTCCGTAGTGCTCTGCAAGAATAACAGCCTCAGGATTAGCATCCTTAACTGCCGCCCTAAACTTCTTCCAGAACTTGTGATTATATTCAGCACTATATCCCAAATCTGCAGCTACGTCAAGTCTCCATCCATCAACATTGTACGGTGCACTAACCCATTTGCGGCCAACCGAAATAATATAATCTTCCAATTCCTGTGACTCTTCATAATTCAGTTTAGGCAACGTATTATGTCCCCACCAGCCGTCGTAGGATTCGTTATTCGGCCACTGGTCACCATAAAACTTAAAGAAATTATGGTATGGGCTGTCATAACTCTCATACGCACCTGCTGCATAATCCTCATCACTGTTACTGTAAATGTGTTCTCTGTCTAACCATTTATTAAAGGAACCACAATGATTAAACACACCATCGATAATAACCTTCATACCACGCTTGTGAATTTCCTCCACAAGCTCAGCAAAAAACTTATTGGAAGCTTCCAGATTCTCCTTAGATGCAACTCTGTTAATGTATCTTGTAGCATGAGTGTTATCCATATCCCATTCCTGAAGAAGCTCACCTTTATCGGAAACAATAACACCAATATGCGGATCTATATAGTCGTAATCCTGAATATCATACTTGTGATTCGAAGGCGATACAAACAACGGATTAAAATATATGACTTCCACGCCAAGAGATTCGAGATAATCCAGCTTATCCATAACACCTTTTAAGTCGCCACCGTAAAACTCCCTGACACCCATCTGTGCCGGAATCTTAGACCAATCCTCCACCGCATTAACATGTTCATTAATATATGTGTATTCGTGACTAAGGACATTGTTACTTTTATCGCCATCACAAAAACGGTCCACATATATCTGATACATAACAGCTCCTCTGGTCCATTGCGGAACCTTAAAGCCCGGCATAATTCTGAAATTATAATAAGGATTAAGTTCTCTTGTGGCACCTATCTGATTATAGTAGCAAAACTCCCCTGCCGATACTACTTTATAGTAATAATCAACAGCACTGTCACCAACTACTACATTAGCCTCATAGTAATCAAACACACCATCATTGTGCGCCTTCTCCATAACATATTCCTGATTATTTACATATACGTATGCTCTGTCTACATTAAACCTTCCGGTTCTAAGTCTCAATCTCACTGTATCTCCCGGCTCGCATTCCTCCGGATATCTATAGTCAGCCGTTGCATCGCTAAAAAGTGCTCTCATCTTGAGCACCGGTCTTGCATTGCACATATAAAACAGCTTCTTTTCGTTATTAGTCATATTCTCAACTGACTTAACAATATTCATATATTACTCTCCTAAAAGCTTTCGCACTATCACCTTTTATTTTATAACGAAACTCAACATAATGCAAGAAAAACACAACGAAAAAGGACAGCCGGGGTAGGCTGTCCTTTCCGAAGGTATTTCACTTATTATGGGGTGTAGCAAAAAATATATAATGTATTGGGGGGTTTTTACATTGATTATAATATCACCCTGTCAAACATAAGTGTTCACAAATATAGCCAATTTTTCAAAAAGTTTTTATGCATTTTGCACAACCCCTCGTTACACATATGCGTACAATGTCAAAAAATGTTGTTAAACCGCATTAAAATAGCGGGTGCTCACCGCACCCGCTGACTTAATTAAATCTCTACCGCATCCCCGGCTCCCGCTGCAGGTGCGTCAAACAACGCCTCAAACTCTGCTCTAGTAATCTTCTCTTTCTCAAGAAGGAGAAGTGCACAGCTTTCAAGCACATTGATATTCTCTTCGATTATCTTCTTAGCCTTCGCATAACACTCATCAATTATACGCTTAACCTCAACGTCAATCTCTCCTGCGACATTTTCGCCATAAGGTCTTGTATGGGCAATATCACGTCCGATATATACCTCATCACTGTCACTGCCATAATTAATAAGACCAAGCTTTGAAGAAAAACCATACTTTGTAACCATATTTCTTGCTGTCTCCGTAGCCTGTTTAATATCCTGGGAAGCACCGGTTGTAATATCATCAAAAACAAGTTCTTCAGCAATACGTCCACCAAGGCTTACAATAATATCCTGAAGCATTCGGCCCTTCGTATCAAACATTCTGTCTCTCTCAGGAAGTGGCATAGTATAACCCGCTGCCCCCATACCTGTCGGAATAATTGAGACAGTGTGTACAGGTCCCACATCCGGAAGGATGTGGAAAAGAATTGCATGACCCGCCTCATGGTACGCTGTGATGCGCTTCTCTTTCTCGCTAATAACCTTACTCTTCTTCTCAACACCAATACCGGTCTTTACAAATGCATAATTGATATCTGCATTGTTAATAAATCTTCTCTTCTCCTTAGCTGCATTGATAGCAGCCTCATTAAGAAGGTTCTCAAGGTCTGCACCTGTAAAGCCTGCAGTTGTTCTTGCAAGAGACTCAAGGTCCACATCGTCCCCCAATGGCTTCTTAGCTGCATGCACATGAAGAATCTCAAGTCTTCCCTGAACATCAGGTCTTCCAACAACAACCTTTCTGTCAAAACGACCTGGTCTTAAAATCGCCGGATCAAGAATATCAACTCGGTTAGTTGCCGCCATAACGATAATTCCTTCGTTAACACCAAAACCATCCATCTCAACCAGCAACTGATTTAGCGTCTGTTCTCTTTCATCGTGACCTCCGCCCAATCCGGTGCCCCTGCGTCTCGCAACTGCATCAATCTCATCGATAAAAATGATACAAGGTGCATTTTTTCTTTGCATCTTCAAATAAATCCCTCACGCGAGATGCGCCTACTCCGACAAACATTTCCACAAAATCAGAACCGGAAATAGTAAAGAACGGAACTCCCGCCTCTCCTGCAACTGCCTTTGCCAAAAGAGTTTTTCCGGTTCCCGGAGGCCCCACAAGTAAGACACCCTTTGGTATCCTTGCGCCCAATTGCACATATTTCTTCGGAGTTTTAAGAAAATCTACAATCTCCTCTAATTCCTCTTTTTCTTCCCGCAAGCCCGCAACCTGAGCAAAGGTAATTTTCTTATCCGACGGGTTGCTCATTTTCGCACGGTTACGCCCGAAATTCATCGCCTTTGCGTTGGCTCCTGTTGGACGATTCATCATCAAAAAGAGGAAAACAACCACGCCAACCATAAGCAAAGTCGGAAGCAAAGTTGTCATAAACCAAGATTCTTCCGGAACTTCTGTAATTTGATAATTTGTAAATCCCGCTTCTTTCAGCACTTCTTGCTCCGCATTGACATCAGAAACATCCACTTCCTTTATTGTGCCTTGTGAATCCTTCAATGTGATACGAAGACTTCCCGTAGGAACTGCTTTTTTCTGTTCTATGATAATAGATTCAATTGCGTCTGACTCCAAAGCCGCTATAAATTCCCGATAAGTATAACTTCTCTGTTGCGTTGTCATCTGCCCCACAAACCAATATAGTCCCAAGACAAACAACACGATGATAAGCGTGGAGAATCCGCCCATCCCTCTACTTTTCTTATTCAATCTTTTACTCCTCCTACTCTACACCTTCTACGACGCCGATGTATGGCAGATTTCTATATTTTTGTGCATAATCAAGACCATAGCCCACCACAAACTCATCCGGAATCGCAAATCCTACATAATCTAC
>JAFQIQ010000220.1 GCA_017397445.1 Lachnospira sp. | reverse complement strand
TAATTCACCGGAGACAAAACTTTTTGACAAGAGTAAGAATCTGTATGGACTTAATATAGCTAGAACGGCACGAAAGTCTAACTTAATTATATGCGAAGGATATATGGATGTAATTGCACTTCATCAGGCAGGATTTAATCAGGCAGTTGCTTCCCTTGGAACGGCATTAACACCGGGACAGGCAAGGTTGATGAAGCGATATACGGACAATGTTCTTATAACTTATGATAGTGATGAGGCAGGAACTAAGGCTGCTTTAAGGGCAATACCGATTCTGAAAGAGGCAGGATTGTCAACAAAAGTTATTAATATGTCACCATATAAAGATCCTGATGAGTTCATAAAAGCATTGGGAGCGGAAGCGTTTCAGGAGCGTATTGATAAGGCACAGAACAGCTTTATGTATGAAATTGGTGTTCTGGAGAAACAATATGACAGGAAAGACCCGGAGGGAGCAACTAATTTTGAAAAGGCTGTAGCAGAAAAACTTATTGCCTTTACGGAGAGATTGGAGAGAGACAATTATCTTAATGCAGTATGCAGACAATTTCAGATATCACAGCAGGGAATGCAGGAGTTGGTTGCGTCTTATGGCAGTAAGGAAGGGCTTATTAGAAAGCAACAATCAGGTTCTGATGATGTCATAAAGAAAAAGAAACGTGAGAGTGGAGTCAGACAAGCTGAAAAGATATTACTTACGTGGATGATAGATGATGCGGATGTGTTTTATAAAGTTAAAGAACATATTACGCCGAATGATTTTATTGATTCGCTGTTGAGGGATGTAGCTGTTAAGTTGTACGAGCAGTATGAAAATGGCAATGTGAATCCTGCAGCAATTGTCAATACATACGAGACAGAGGAAGAGCATAAAGAAGTTGCAGCGCTTTTTAGTGCAGATTTAAGTGAAGATTTGAATAAAAGCGAAAGAGAGAAGGCACTTAATGATACAGTTAAAAAGGTAAAGAATAACAGTATCGATTATGCACTTAAAGAGACGAAAGATGCTAAAGAGTTACAGGAACTCTTGATGAAGCAGTTAAAGGTTAATAATATTCATATCAGTCTATAGAGAAGTTACTACAATTAGCAAGAGAAAGAAATGGGAAGGATGGAACAATCGATGGCAAAGAAGAAAAACATTACGGAAGAGGTTGTAGAGGAGGCAGTTAAGGAAGTAA
The DNA here is from genome assembly GCA_017397445.1 of Lachnospira sp. Taxonomy (GTDB): domain Bacteria; phylum Bacillota; class Clostridia; order Lachnospirales; family Lachnospiraceae; genus Lachnospira. The sequence goes on along the minus strand of JAFQIQ010000220.1, from coordinate 4,232 downwards.
AAAAGGCTGCAAAAAAATCAACTAAAAAGGACGCTGTAAATTTAGAAGAAAAACCTAAGAAAGCCGTAAAGAAGGCAGCTAAGAAAGTTACAAAGGAAGAACCGAAGGATACAGAGTCTGTTGAAACGGTTGAGGAAGAAAAAACTAAGAAGACAACAAGAAAGACAACTAAGAAGATAAAAGAAGAGGAAGGTTCCACTGTTGAAGCGGTGGAAGAAGAAAAGCCTAAGAAGGCTAAAAAAACAACAAAAAAATCTACAAAGAAGAGCAAAGATGTGGATGATGAAGCGGATGATGATATCTCGATTAATGTAGATGATTATGTTATGGATGATGATTCTAAGGCTTCAGAAAATGAGCTGTCAGAGGCTGAAAGAGTGCAGGAAATGATAGCTAAATTTGAGGAAAAGATGAAGAATCTTTTGCAGCTTGCAAAGAAGAAGAAGAATGTTCTTGATTATCAGGAAATTATGAGTTTCTTCCAGGATTCGGATTTTGAGGCTGATAAGATGGAGAAGGTGTTTGAATTCTTAGAGGCTAACAATGTTGATGTCAAGATGGCGGATGATGAGACTGATGATGATGAGATTATTCTTGATGATGAAGATGATATTGATATTGAAAAGATTGACTTAAGTGTTCCTGATGGAGTCGGTTTGGACGACCCTGTAAGAATGTATCTTAAGGAAATCGGTAAGGTTCCGCTTCTTTCAGCAGATGAGGAGATTGAGTTTGCAAAGAAGATGGAGTTAGGCGATGAGGAAGCTAAGAAGAGACTTGCAGAAGCTAATCTTCGTCTTGTTGTAAGTATTGCAAAGAGATATGTAGGAAGAGGTATGTTGTTCCTTGATCTTATTCAGGAAGGTAATCTGGGACTTATTAAGGCTGTTGAAAAGTTTGATTATAGAAAAGGATATAAGTTCAGTACTTATGCTACTTGGTGGATAAGACAGGCTATTACAAGAGCTATTGCTGATCAGGCAAGAACTATTAGAATCCCGGTTCATATGGTTGAGACGATTAACAAGCTTGTAAGAGTTTCAAGACAACTTTTACAGGAGTTAGGAAGAGAACCGTCACCTGAAGAGATTGCGGAGTCTATGGAAATTCCAGTGGAAAGAGTACGAGAGATTCAGAAGATTTCGCAGGAACCTGTATCGTTGGAGACACCTATCGGTGAGGAGGAAGACAGCCATCTTGGAGACTTTATTCAGGATGATAATGTTCCTGTACCGGCAGAGGCTGCAGCATCTACGTTATTAAAAGAACAGCTTGTTGAAGTGTTGGGAACACTTACAGACAGGGAGCAGAAGGTTTTACGCCTTCGTTTTGGTATGGATGATGGTCGTGCCAGAACACTTGAAGAAGTTGGTAAAGAGTTTAATGTTACAAGAGAACGTATCAGACAGATTGAGGCTAAGGCATTGAGAAAGTTAAGACATCCAAGTAGAAGCCGTAAACTTAAAGATTATCTTGAGTAATATATAATTGCGGAGTTGTGCAATGGAAGATTTGAAGATTTCAAAGAGGTTACAAAAAGTAGCCTCTTTGGTAAAACAAGGTAATGTAGTTGCAGATATAGGTACAGACCATGGCTATTTACCTATTTACATTGTTAAAAATGGTGTTTCTGACAAAGTTATAGCGATGGATGTCAGAAAGGGGCCGTTACAGAAGGCTGTTGAAAATGTAGCTTCATATGGGGTGAAGGATAATATTGATATAAGACTTTCTGACGGACTTGAAAAGTTGTCAAAGAATGAAGCAGACACTATAACTATATGTGGTATGGGTGGCAGACTTATTCAATCCATACTTGAAAAAGGGAAGAGCAAATATAATGCTAAAACACAACTGATAGTATCGCCTCAGTCAGAGATAAGGGATTTTAGAAAGTATCTTTTGGATGAAGGCTTTCATATCAGTGGTGAATATATGCTCAGAGAAGAGGGACAGTTTTATTTGATAATAGACTGTTTTTACATAGGCAGTATTGATAATAATATATGTGATTTATCAGATGATTTGCTTTGCGAAACACACCTAAGATATGGTAAAATGTTATTAGAAAGCAGATGTCCGTGTTTGTATGAGTATATGCAGAAAGAAAGGCAGACGGTAACTTCAGTACTTGAGAAAATAGAATCTTTAAGAAGTGATGAGGATGCAGTTTTAAAAAGAATATCTCAATTACAAAGGGACATAGAATGTCTTGACAGGGCACAAAAGTATTATGAATAATGCATTTTGCAGGAAAGAAGGTATTGGGGATGACAATTAAAGAACTTGTAAAAGATGCACAGGCAGACTACAATAACAGAATTATTCTGGTAAAACTTAATGGACGTCTGCAAGAGATTAAAGACCAGGAAGTTTCGGATGGAACTAATGAATTTGTAACAACGGATACTGCAATAGGTAACGAAACTTACAGAAGAAGTGTTGTGTTGCTTATGCTTAATGCAATTAGTAAAGTTGCAGGACCTGAGGTTAAAGTTGCTGTTGAATATTCAATTAGCAAAGGTTTGTATTGTAATGTAAAAGGTGATTTTGTTGTAACAGAAGAGTTTTTATCCAAGGTAAAAGCACAGATGCTTGCAGATGTTAAGGCTGATTTACCAATTGTTAAGACACTTATGAAAACAAGAGATGCAATAGAGCTTTTTGATAAGTGCGGAATGGCAGATAAGACAAAACTCTTCAAATACAGAAGAAGTTCCTATGTTAATGTGTATAGCCTTGAGGAGTATAAAGATTATTATTATGGTTATATGGCTCCATCAACAGGTATACTGGGAGTTTTTGATTTGTTCAAGTATGATAAGGGCTTTGTTTTGCAATTGCCTGTTAAGGAGGCTCCGGATGTTGTTCCTGAATTTGCGCCTCCGGCAAAATTGTTTAATGTTCTTAAAGAGTCATCAGAGTGGGCGGAGATGTTAGAGATGTCAACAGTTGGAGATCTTAATGAACATCTTACTAATGGAACTATGAATGATTTGATTCTTGTACAGGAAGCACTTCAGGAACAGAAAATATTTGAGATAGTTCAGATGATTCAAGAGCGTCCGGGAACTAAATTCGTTATGATAGCTGGACCGTCGTCTTCAGGAAAGACAACATTTTCACACAGATTGTCTATTCAGCTTATGGCAAAAGGGTATAAACCGCATCCTATAGCAGTTGATGATTATTTTGTTGAGAGGGAGCAGACACCACTTGACGAGAATGGTGATTATAATTTTGAAGATTTACATGCAATTGATATAGAACTGTTTAATAATCATATGAATGCTTTGCTTGCAGGTGAAGAAATTGAGATGCCAAAATTCAACTTTAAGACAGGTAAGAAAGAGTATAATGGTAATATGCTTAAACTTGGAGAGGATGATATTCTTGTTATAGAGGGCATACATTGTCTTAATGATGAATTATCACATTCTTTGCCTCTTGAAAGTAAGTTTAAAATATACATAAGTGCTTTGACTCAGCTTAATGTTGATGAGCATAACAGAGTTGCAACCACTGATGGAAGATTAGTAAGACGAATGGTGCGTGATGCCAGAACACGAGGAGCGTCAGCTAAGAGAACGTTGTCTATGTGGGCATCTGTAAGAAGAGGTGAAGAAAAGAATATATTCCCATTCCAGGAAGAAGCAGATGTAATGTTTAATTCTGCACTCACATATGAGTTGGCAGTTCTTAAACCATATGCGGAGTCATTGCTTTTCTCTATAGGAGAGGATGAGCCGGAATATCAGGAAGCAAAGAGATTATTAAAGTTTTTGGGATATTTCATGCCGTGTACGACGGAGAATATACCGATAAACTCTATCATAAGAGAATTTGTTGGTGGCGGATGCTTTAAAGTGTAATATGGAATAAAACAACCCGGTGGCACATTTTTGTGCTACCGGGTTTAATGTATTAATCGTCAAATTCGATATCCTGAGTTTCATCATGTTTATCTGTTGGTGAATATATTCGCAGGGAATCGCCATTCATAATTATGGTAGAACCGTTAGGAATGATAACTTTATTCTTTCGGCGAATCATAACAATGATGTCCTGGCGGGATATATCGAGGTTACGGATAGACTTGCCAATCCAAGGATTTTTGTTTTTGACTATTACTTCTCTAAGATTAATATCATCTTCTTCTTTGAAATTCTTTGCACCAATTACAAGAGTGTCCCGGTCTTGAATTTGGAAGTCACCTCTTGGAGTAATAACTT
>JAFQIQ010000219.1 GCA_017397445.1 Lachnospira sp. | reverse complement strand
TGGTCGATTAAATCTTAACACAAAGTTGGTGCTTTCTTCTTTTTTTATTTAATTTTCCCAGTAAAATTTTACCCTAGCAAAGTTTTATATGCTAATTATTCATCTCCAGACTAATTGACAGTGCATGATTAACCCGGTTGATAATTTCATTATCGAGATGACAAACCTTATCCTTCAATCGTTTCTTATCAATGGTTCTGAGCTGCTCCAAAAGAATAACCGAATCCTTAACGATATCATAACGCATAGAATCTATTTCCACATGCGTAGGCAGTTTCGCTTTCCCCATCTTAGAAGTAATCGCCGCACATATAACCGTCGGACTATGTCTGTTACCTGTATCATTCTGTATAATAAGTACCGGTCTTATTCCTCCCTGCTCCGACCCAACTACCGGTCTTAAATCAGCATAAAAAATATCCCCTCTTCTGACTACCACAATATCCACACTCCCTAATTGCAAAATCTTTTAACTACTGGTAGTATTTCCATCTTGCGGGCGTGTATTCACATTATTTTAATTAATGCTTATTTATTCAATTATCCAGTTCCCATTTGTCACGGAAATAATCATGACTTCCTATATATCTGCCTTCCATATAATAATTTCTCGGTATTCTCTTGTTTAAGTCACACACAAACTCATAATTAAATGTTCCTGCAAGTTCCGATATTTCCTCAACAGTTATAACTTCATCCTTATCTTTACCGATAAGCGTTACCACATCATTACGCTTCACATCAGGAATCTCCGTCACATCAATCATTAACTGATCCATACAGACTCTTCCTATAATCGGTGCTTTCTTTCCATCTACAAGAACATACCCCTTTGAAGATAAGGCTCTCGGATAACCATCCCCATATCCCACGGAAACTGTTGCAATCTTAGTATCCCTCTTTGTAATAAAGGTACCGCCATAACTTACAGGCTCACCTTCTTTCACCACTTTCACCATAGTAATATGACTCTTAAGCTCCAAAGCCGGTGTAAGTTTAACTTTATCCCTTGAAACTTCTCCTGACGGATACATTCCATACATAGCGATACCAAGGCGGACCATATCCTTACACACATATGGCATATCAATAGTCGCCGCGCTGTTTGCACAATGCTTATACTGAAAAACTATGCCCTCTTCTTCCAAACCTTTTACAAATGTATCAAACTTCTCTAACTGCTTTGTTGCACAACATTTATCCAATTCATCAGCAGTTGCAAAATGTGTAAATATACCTACCGCATCCACGTTCCCCAACTGCTTTATGTTTCTTACAATACCCTTGCCGCTTTCATCAGGCTCAAGACCTATTCTGCGCATACCTGTATCAACTTTAATATGACACAATGCTTTCTTGCCAAGACGCTTTGCTACAATATCAAGCTCCCTGGCAGTCTCATAATCAAACACCGTGGCTGCGACCTCATTGTTGACAAGCGTCTCATACTCATCAGTATTAACAAAGCCCAATATAAGAATCGGTTTATCAATACCATTCTGTCTAAGATTCACTGCCTCATCAAGAGTGGCAACTGCATATCCAAACACCTTATCATATACAGCCTTTGCCACTGCAACATCTCCATGACCGTAACCATCAGCCTTAACCACCGCCATAGCCTTAGTACCCGGTTCTATCTGTGCCATAAGTGCATCTACATTATCCCTTATACAATCCAGATACACATCTGCATATACTCTGTAATATTTACTCATAGTTAAACATCAGACCTCGCTAAATTTATAAATCTGTGGTAATTCCTCCACCAAATCCCACGCTTTCATGCTTCGGCTACTCATATGTGCTTTACACATATCGCCTGCACATGCATGTATATTTACTGCCATAGTAACCCCATCAAAGACATCCGTAAATCCGGCTGTAAGCATTCCTGCCATAACTCCGGTCAACACATCTCCCGAACCTGCAGTCGCCATACCACTGTTACCCGTAGTGTTAATATACACCCTGTCTCCATCTGTAACAACTGTCCTTGCATCCTTTAACACACATATAAGACCATACTTCTTAGCAATTGCTCTTGCACACTCTATAGGATTCTTCTTAATATCCGCCACAGACATATCTGTCAATCTGGACATCTCGCCTATATGTGGCGTAATTATTACATTCTTTGCAATCTCGCAACATCTTTCCAACTGCTCTTTGTCCGCAGACAGCATATTAAGTCCGTCAGCATCAATAACAATATTCTTATTATGACAATGATGCAGCACACACAATAATAACTCCTTAGCAGTATCTGTCTGCGAAAGCCCCGGACCTGCCACTATGCACTCTGCCCACTGACACTCTTTTTTCAGGATATCCATATCACAGGATGCCAAGATTCCATCAGCATCATAAGTAACCGGCACAGCTTCCGGCACATACCTTAACAAAAGCTCACGATTATTACTGCTTGTGTGAACTTTAACAAGGCCTGCACCCGAACGATACGCAGCGCCTGCTGACATAAACACAGCACCACCCATATCCTTACTTCCGGCAACTATAAGTGCCTTTCCACAATCTCCCTTATTAACGCATCCGGCTCTTCTCGGCACTTTTGCAGTATCTGCAAGCTCATAGGTATACGCGACATATTCGCCGCCTAACTGTTCCTCAGGCACATTTACAAAACCTATGTCAGTCACAACAATTTCACCTGAACACTCTGCTCCCGGATTAAGAACCATACCCAGCTTCTTATATCCGAAAGTTACAGTTACATCAGCTTTCACTGCAACACCCATAACACTGCCATCTGTAGCATTAACACCTGATGCAATATCCACCGCCACAACCATAATTCTATTATTATCTGACTTTGCCTTATTAATACGGTCTATAGCCTCGGCGTACTCTCCCGTAACCTCTCTTGAAAGTCCGACTCCAAACACTGCATCCACTATATAATCATATTCTTCATAGCGTACACATTCTCTAATGTCCGCTCCCATATTCTCAAGAATTTTCCTTTGTATTGTATATTCCTCAGTACAGTTTGATGAATCTTCCCCTAAACACTCCACAGTAACTTCGCATCCGGCTTGTATAAGATGTCTCGCAACAGCCAAACCATCCGCTCCATTATTGCCACGGCCACACACACATAGCACCTTAGGTGCATGCCATACATTAATCGCCGCAGAGTCCGTAAACTCTCCTGTTGAACATCCCGCATACGCAACAAATGCCCGCGCTTTAACAAGCTCGGACACTGTATATGCCGCACGCTCCATAAGAACTACAGAAGGAATTCCTATCTTGTTAATTGAATATTCATCAACACATTTCATCTGTTTACTATTCAAAAGATATTCCATAATCCACTCCCAAAGTCACAATGTACTGTGCTAATATTACTCTTCATTAATCTTATCAAGCTGTCCCATAACTTCCGGTCCCAACAAATCGTGCAATCCTGAATACAACTGTTCATTCTGCGTTTCCTTGTCCTGCTTAATAAGAAGATTCTTCTTCAACTTAACTCTTGTAGCATCAATCCACTTGTTAAGCACTTCTAAATCTTCCTTATTGTCATTCATCTTACTGTAACAAAACTTTGCAGTTTCTATCATAAGACGCTGATTAGCCATGTTAAGCTCCCTTGGCAATTCGCGCTCTTCATCCTCTAACTGCTCAATCTTATCTTTAGCCTCATATATAAGCTTCTGATTCTGATCCATAAGTTTCTTACGTTTACGACTGTTGCTTCCATCATCTTCCATATTGCTTACAACAGTCTGTATAAGCTGATTCTTTATCTTCTTTACATCTTTTAAATCATTCGTAATCTGCCCTTGTCTTTTAAGCAGTTCATTAACTTTTGACTCCCAATACTTTATCTCATCCGTCTTACTCGCTTCCGGTATAAGCTGATACCAACGCGGGTCAAGAGTTAATATGGGAATCCTTTTAGCAGCAACCATGTCCTTCAACACATCATGCGTAATCTTTGCCATAGTGTGCCTCCTCCCTTTTATTCCGGTCCGTAATTATTAGTTTTTATTCCCTTTATTAGCAATGTTGTAAGACAATCTCATAAGAGATTCCGACAGATGTACATTCTCAACAATAACTCCCTCCGGAAGACTAAGGTCTGTATGGGCAAAATTCCATATAGCAGTAATTCCGGCTTCACATACATCCTTCGCCACCTCTCTTGCCGCCTCCTTCGGAAGCGTAAGGGCAACAATCTCAATATCATTATTCTTAATAAACTTCTTAAGGTTATCCATCATCATAACAGAAACACCATTAACTGATTTACCCTCAAGCTCTTTATTATTGTCAAATATTCCCTTAATAATAAATCCTCTCTTGGCAAAGTCCCCCGAATTAACAAGAGCCTGACCCAGATTACCCGCACCGATAATAACCATATTATGCTTGCGGTCAATACCTAAAATCTTGCCAATCTCGTCATAGAGATACTTTACATTATACCCATATCCCTGCTGACCAAATCCGCCAAAATTATTAAGGTCCTGTCTTATCTGCGAAGCTGTAACCTTCATCCTGTCACTAAGCTCCTTAGAAGATATTCTTTGAACACCACTTTCAATTAATTCTCCCAAATATCTGTAATATCTTGGTAATCTTCTGATAACCGCAGAAGATATCTTTTTTTCTTCCATCAAATATGCACTCCTATACCAGCTTATAAAGCTATAATTATGTAATAAATTTCATAACAAAATTATATAACACTGTTAAATATCTGTCAAACTATTATTCCAACACTTTCCTTGCAACATCTACCGACTCCTTTGCATCCTTTGCATAGTAGTCCGCCTTTATTTCCTTTGCATATTCAGGTGTTAAAACTGCTCCGCCGACAACAATCTTACAGTCCAAACCTTCCTTGTGAATCAGTTCAATAGTCTCTTTCATAGAAACAAGTGTAGTTGTCATAAGTGCAGACAAACCAACCAGTTTTGCATCGTGTTTTCTTACTGCATCCACAACAGCCTGATACTCTACATCTTTTCCAAGATCAATTACTTCATAACCGTAATTCTCAAGAAGCACCTTCACAATATTCTTTCCAATATCGTGAACATCCCCTTTAACGGTTGCCAAAACAATCTTTCCCTTGCTGACCGGCTGTGAACTGCTTTCCACCATTTTCTTTCTAATAACTTCAAATGCATTTTGTGCAACTGAGGCCGACATAATCAACTGCGGAAGGAACAACGCTCCCTTCTCAAAATCCTCTCCAACCTTATCCAGTGCCGGGATGAGAACTTCGTTAATTATCTCCATAGAATCATACTTTTGCAGGAGACGCTCAGTAATTGTTGTACCCTCACTCTTAAGGCCTGAAAGCACAGCACTATAAAGCTGAGTCTTCTCATCTTTATCTGCAGGCTGCTCCCCTACAACAATCTTTGGCACCGGCGACGCACCATACACCTTAATAAAGTCTGTTGAATTCTTATCAAATCCCGCCAGAAGCTTATATGCCCTTACAGCTCCCGTCATCTCCTCAACATTAGGATTAATAATAGGCAAATCCAAGCCCCTGTCAAGTGCCATTGTTAAAAATGTTCTGTTAACCAGCACTCTGTTTGGCAAACCGAAGGATATATTAGAAACTCCCAGAACAGTCTTAAGTCCCAACTCACTCTTTACACGTGCAAGTGCTTTAAGAGTTTCCACAACACCGTCCTGCTCAGCTGACGCTGTAAGGGTGAGACAGTCTATATAGACATCTTCCTTTGCAATTCCGTATTCTTTAGCCTTTTCCATAATCCTTACAGCGATGGCAAATCTATCCTCCGCCTTCTTTGGGATACCGTCCTTATCAAGTGTAAGGCCCACAACTGACGCACCATACTTCTTAACAATCGGAAGAATTGCAGTCATAGTTTCTTCCTCACCATTAACAGAGTTGACAATCGCCTTACCATTGTACACTCTAAGCGCTGCCTCTATTACCTCCGGAATAGTTGAATCAATCTGAAACGGCACATCCACCACTGACTGAAGTGCCTTTACCACAGTAATCATCATCTCTTT
>JAFQIQ010000218.1 GCA_017397445.1 Lachnospira sp. | reverse complement strand
AGATTATCTGAAGATTCAGGATGGGAAGAATATAAGAAAAGTGCAAAGGATGGTAATAAGTGAAAACTAAGATTTATATGGCACCTTTAGAGGGGCTGACAGGACATATATATAGAAGAGCTTATGAAAAATATTTTGGCAGGGGTCAGGTTGATAAATATTTTATACCCTTCATATCGCCTAATTCCAGTGACGGATATACAACAAGAGAAGTGAATGATATTAATCCTGATAACAATAAGGGAATGGTTGCAATTCCGCAGATTATGGCCAACAATACGGAGTACTTCTTGAAAGGTGCGGCCATGTTAAAGGATTTGGGGTATAATGAAATTAATCTTAATGTGGGGTGTCCTTCGGGAACGGTAGTCAGTAAGTATAGGGGAGCAGGATTTCTTGCCATACCTGACGAACTGGACAGATTTCTTTACGAAGTGCTTGATTCACCTGTTATGGCGGGTGTTAAGATGTCAGTAAAAACTAGACTTGGAATGACGGATGAAGCGGAGTTTGAAAGACTTCTTGAGATATATAACAGGTATGACTTTAACGAGATTATTATTCATGCCAGGGTGCGTGCTGACAAATACAACGGAACTCCGCGTATGGGTGCTTTTGAGAAGGCGTTATCGGGCAGTAAGAATCAGGTGTGTTATAATGGGGATGTTAACACCTGTGAGGATTTTGTGAGAATCACCGATAATTATGGTGGGAAGATTAATGCGGTTATGCTTGGACGAGGGCTGATTGCGGATCCTGCTTTGATTAATGTTATTGCCGCAGATAACCCTATGCAGTATGAGCGAGACTTGAAAAATGACAAGAAAAATATTAAGGCATTTATGCAGGAAGTGTTTTTGGGGTATTTGGAGGCAATGGATGGAGATCCGAAAGCTATGCATAAGATGAAAGAAATATGGGTTTACATGGGAAGTCATTTTATAGGGGGAGAAAAGATTCTTAAGGATATTAAGAAAGCTCAAAGGATAAATGATTATACTGCTGCGGTTGAAACATTTTTTGCAAATGCGGAATTGAAAGGGTGAGACTATGAGGTTTATGTTGTACAGATGGAAGGTTTTCAATCAGGAAGATATTAAGTCTGCACTTGAGAATCTTGGTCATACAGTTGAATATTACGAAGAGCCGGAGTCTAAAAGAAAGCAGGAAGATTATGCGGAGCTTATCTGTGTGGTTATGGAGTATGATGCAGTTATTTCAGCTAACTATTTTCCGAGGGTATCCAATGCGTGTCAGGCAGCGGGGCGTAAGTATATAGCGTGGACTGTTGACAGTCCTATGCTGTCTATGTATCATAAGTCAGTATATAATGAGTGCAACTATGTGTTTGTATTTGATAAATTTAACTATTATCAGTTTAAGAACATGGGGGCTGAGCATGTGTTTTATATGCCTTTGGCGGTTAATGCGAAAAGATTGGAACGTCAGCTTTCTGTCATGCAGGAGGATGAGGCACGAAGGTTTGCGGGGGATGTATCCTTTGTGGGTGGGATGTATTATAAGAATTCCTATGATGATATAAAAAAGAAACTGCCGGAGTACCTCAGAGGATATTTCGATGCGGCTATGTGGGCTCAGTTGGATATTTATGGAGAAAATATATTTGACAGGATGCTTACGGTGGATGTGCTTGCAAAACTTGCAGAGCTGGTTGATTTTGACCAAAGTGAGGATTCACTGTCGGATATAAGACTTGTGTTTACTAATACATTTTTAGGATTTAAGATGGCACAGATTGAGAGAATTGAGGCATTGAACCGGCTTGGAAAGCATTTTAATGTGAATTTGTACACGGACAGACCTCATCCGGATTTGATGGATATTAATTGTTGCGGTACAGTGGACTATAGAGTTGATATGCCCAAGGTGTTTAATCAGTCCAAGATTAATATGAATTTTACAATACGCAACATACGTACGGGTATTCCTTTGAGAGTGTGGGATGTTCTCGGTGCAGGAGGGTTTTTGTTAACCAATTTCCAGGTGGAATTGCCGGCATACTTTGAGAATGGTAAAGACCTTGTGTATTATGAAAGCCTGGATGATATGGAGCGTAAAGCGGAGTATTATCTTACCCACGAGGAAGAGCGGCTGGAAATTGCAGAAAGAGGCAGAAAGAAAGTTAAAGAATTGCATTCTTATGAAGATAGGATAGCCAAGATGTTGGAGATTGCGGGCATCTTATAAAAAGAGGCATATGCAAGATGTGTTGAAACACTTTGCATATGCCTTTTGATTATTTATCTGAGCAGCGACCGCTAAATACACCGTTATATTCTTCGAATAATGATTCTTCCACTTTTCTGAACATAACTGTTAGGTAATCGTCTTTATAGGTAAGATTAATGTATATTGTACCTATGGCTGTATCGATAATATGTACCCTGATAAGAAGATTGTTTTCACTTCTCCATGCTGCGGAAGCGGCATAAAGCATATTGTAATCAGGAAATGTTCCATAGGCATTATCGTCAATCTTGAACTCAATGCAATGCTCGCCGGTAGCATTGGTGTAGGTTATGTTGCCGCCTGTATTGTTATCCAGATTCAGGGTTAACCGGCTTACTTTGCAGACATTGTCAGAGAATGTGTATGTCTTACCGTTAACTTTATCTGCTAAAGGAGATGAAACATCACCGGTTATATGTAAAAGTGCGAGACTGTCGGCCAGTTTTTCGAGTTCTTTTGTTGCTTCATCATTGGCAGGAAGTACATCGCAGTCTGTTTTGTGATAGATTTCTTCCCAGAACGCATCATATATAAATTGAATTCCGCCGGCACGTGTCTGAGTATCTGCGGTTGTCATCATATATATGTCTTTATCGGGAACATATAATGCTAACTGACCACCCATACCATAAAGGACTGTTCCGCCATATCGGGTGTTCCACATCTGGTAGCCATAGCCCTGAGACTCTTCCCATATGCCTTGCTTTGCGTAAGTGTCGCTTTGCTTTTTCTTTGCTTCTTTAATAAATGCTTCAGGTAAAAGCTGCTTTCCGTTAAATTTACCGTCATTAGCTATGAGTATCATAACTTTTAACACATCCAAAGGTGTTGCACATAAACCGGAACCGCCCATGCCTACACCGTTAGGGTCAGGAAGTATATGTGCATCCTTAGAGAAATCAATTTTGTCAAGAACCTTGATTCGAAGATAGCCAAGCATATCCATTCCGCTAAGCTTCTCTACAAGGGCACATAAAACATGTGTTGAAGAGGTATCATATGAATAATTTGTTCCGGGAACATGAGTTGGTTCCGTTGTGAAGAACGAACCTACCCAGTCTTCAACACCATCTGCTTTGTACGTAGTAGCATTATGACAAGTACGCATCATAAGCATATCTTTTATTGTTAGCATTGCTGTGTATTCATATGGTCCTGAAGCAGGCTGTTTTTCAGGGAAAAAGTCAACTATGTGGTCATCTAATGAAAGTTTTCCCTCAGCTTCCAGAAAACTTATGGCTAAAGCGGTAAAACTTTTAGTTATTGAAAACATTCTGTGTAATTTTTCTCTTGTGTAAGGTTTGTAATAGCCCTCAAAGCATATCTTACCGTGTCTCATAATGATTGCACTATGCATTGCCAGGTCCTGATTGTTGAGTCTGTTAATAAAATTAATGATGTTATTAGAGTCTATACCTACAGACTCCGGAGTGCCGTACTCATACATTGTATGCTCTTTATTCATAATATCCTCCGTACAGTAAAATCTTATATAATTATATAATGTAATGGTGTTTTCGTCAAATGCAACTTATACAGAAAATGTTCAAAAAAATTAATATTTGACAGAAATTTATACCTGTAGGATAATTATGTAAAATAAATGAAATGAGGCTGTGAAATGGCAGGTTTGTTGATAAGATTATTTGTTAAAGACAGTGAGAATATAAAGGAGCCGAAAGTACGTGCGGCGTATGGAATGCTTTCAGGTGTAGTTGGGATAGTGTGTAACTGTATTCTTTTTATATGTAAATTTATTGCTGGATTGCTTACGGGAGCAGTGTCGGTATCGGCAGATGCATTTAATAATCTGTCGGATGCAGGTTCGTCCATTGTTACATTTATAGGTTTTAGAATGGCAGGAAAACCGGCAGACCATGACCATCCTTTCGGACACGGAAGAATAGAGTATGTGTCAGGACTTATTGTGGCAATGGCTATAGTGGTTATGGGATATGAACTGTTTACTCAGGCACTGGACAGAATATTTAATCCCCAGGATACGGATTTTGGTATTATCTCCATAGGCATATTGATAGGTTCTATACTTATGAAAATGTGGATGGCATATTTTAACAACACCTTGGGGAAAAAGATTGATTCTGCGGCGATGAAAGCTACGGCGACGGACAGTTTATCGGATTGTATATCTACAACAGTGGTATTAGTATCTTTGATTGTTTCGGGCCTGACTGATTTTAATATTGACGGATACGCTGGCCTCGTTGTTGCGGCATTTGTTCTTATGGCTGGTGTAGAAGCAGCGAAAGATACGCTTAATCCTCTTTTGGGGGAAGCAGCCGAGCCGGAATTTGTACAACAGTTGGAAGCATTGGTCATGGAAAATGAATTGATAATAGGAGTGCATGATGTTATTGTCCACAATTATGGTCCGGGCAGAGTGTTTGCGTCTATGCATGCTGAGGTTCCGTACAATGTGGATGTTTTGGAGGCTCACGATATAATTGATCTTGCGGAGCATAAGATTAAAGCTGAGCTGGGGTGCGAGGTGTCTATACATATGGATCCGGTTATAACGGATGATGAAGAGATTAATAAGCTTAAAGTGATGGTGCAGGAAGTGGTGCACGAAATAGGAGGCTGTCTCAAAATTCATGATTTTAGAGTTACAAAAGGACCGTATATTACTAATCTTATATTTGATGTCTTAGTGCCTTATGATTTTGCAATTAAGGATGATGATTTGATTGAGCGTATAGCCGGGGATGTAGCAATACGTGACAGTAAATGCAAAACTGTTGTCAATATTGATAAGGATTTTGTCAGGAAATAGGTTAATGTTTCTTTATACATTATAATGATAATAAAGAAGGGCCGGTGTATCAAATGAGATATACCGGTCCTTATATGTCAGACGTAAGTAAAATGTTATATCCAGCTACCATCCATAGTTATTATCTGGCCTGTAAGATATTCCGGAGCGCTGCACAGATAATTAACAATGTTTGCAACTTCAAGGGGGCTGCCTAAACGTCCTGCAGGTATTTCTTCACATAATGCGTTAAGTTCATTCTCGGTAAATACAGAGTTCATATCGGTGTCGATTGCACCGCAGGAAACAGCGTTAACCTGAATGTTGCTTGGTGCCAGTTCCTTGGCAAGTGCTTTGGTCAGGGAATTGATGGCACCTTTGCTGGCAGAATAAGCAACTTCGCAACTTGCGCCCACATTTCCCCAAACAGAGGATATGTTAATAATCTTGCCGCTGTGTCCGGATACCATATCAGGGATGGCAAAGTGACAGCAGTTATATACTGAGCCCACATTGACATTCATTATTCGTTCCCAGTCTGTACGGGGCATGTCTTGAAAAAGTCCTACCATAGAAATTCCGGCGTTGTTAATAAGGATATCTGCATGACCATATGTGTTGTGAAGAACATCAAACATATTAGCGGCAGTATTATAATCACTTATATCCCCAATAAATGTGGTGCAGGATGCTCCTTTTTTTCTGATTGAATCAGCAACAGAATCTAAAAGACCGGAGTTATTCACACAGTTAATCACCAAATTAATATCAGGTTTTGCAAGGGTTTCGGCAATGGCTTTTCCGATGCCTCTGGAAGCACCGGTAACAATTATATTAGTACTCATATCAGGGTCCTTTTCTAAAAAAATATTCTTATATTATGATACAGCGAATAGTTCCAAAAATCAAGTAAATATGCGAGTTTATGGCGCTTTTTTGCGTGGAAACGAAGACAACAATTTTATTAGTATTTTGCGAAAAAGTTATTGACAAAAAATTGATTGTGCATCATTTACGAAATTGATTTTTTGACAAAAAATTTTAAAAAAAAGGT
>JAFQIQ010000217.1 GCA_017397445.1 Lachnospira sp. | reverse complement strand
ATCTCACTTCTTGAAAGAACTTTAACAAATCCATCTACTTCTTCTGAAACTCTGTTAGCAATCTCTTCACTTGTTGTTACAAGAATAGCTGATGCCATTTCATCATGTTCTGCCTGTGAAAGTAAATCTGCCGCAACGTAACGAGGATTAGCAGTCTCATCAGCAATAACAAGAATCTCTGAAGGACCTGCAACAGAATCAATGCTTACAAAGCCAAATACAGCTTTCTTAGCGAGAGCAACATAAATATTACCTGGACCTACAATCTTATCAACCTTAGGTACACTCTCAGTACCAAATGCCATAGCACCGATAGCCTGTGCTCCACCAACCTTGTAAATTACATCAACACCTGCTTCCTTAGCAGCAACTAAAGTTGTAGGATAAACCTTGCCATCCTGTCCGGGAGGTGTACACATAATAATCTGTTCAACGCCGGCAACCTTTGCAGGCATAACATTCATAAGGACTGATGATGGATATGCAGCCTTTCCGCCCGGAACATACACACCAACTCTTGAAAGTGCTGTAACCTTCTGGCCAAGTATAGTTCCGTCCGGTTTAGAATCAAACCAGCTGTACTGCTTCTGCTTTGCATGATAATCTCTGATATTGACAAGAGCCTTTCTTATAACATCCAGAAGCTCGGCATCTACCTGTGCATAAGCCTCATCAATTTCAGCCTGTGTAACAACAATGTTACCGGCATTAATATCAGCCTTATCAAAGTTTTTTGTATACTCAAACAATGCCTCGTCGCCACGATTTCTTATATCAGACAAAATATCGTTAACAGCTTCTTCAAACTGACCGTAGCTGTTAGGACTTCTCTTTAAAAGATTTTCAAGGATATTTTCCTTGCTTTCCTGTGTTAATTTAACAATTCTCATATTTCCTCCATCTTATGCAATTGCACATATCATATTCACAGAATAGTTTTACTTATCACTATCAAGATAATTTCTTAAATCATTGATAAGCTTGCTGATTCGCTCATTTTCCATCTTCATACTAACCTGATTAACTACAATTCTTGCAGATAATGGACAAATTTCTTCCAAAACCTCAAGGCCGTTCTCTTTAAGTGTTGCACCTGTTTCAACTATATCAACTATAACCTCTGCAAGTCCGACAATAGGTGCAAGTTCAACAGAACCGTTAAGTTTAATGATTTCTACAGTCTGATGCTTTTTGTTGTAGAAATAATCTTTAGCAATATTAGGATATTTTGTAGCAACTCTGATAAGCTCATGATGCGAAAGCTTTTCCTTTGCTGATGCAGGACCGCATACGCACATACGACAGTTACCGGTTTTTAAATCACATACTTCATAGAGCGTGCGTCCCTCTTCTAATATTGTATCCTTACCAACAACACCAATGTCTGCAGCTCCATACTCTACATATGTAGGTACATCAGAAGGTTTTGCTAAGAAGAATTTGAATCCGAGTTCTTCATTAACAAACACCAGCTTACGTGTCTTTTCGTCTTTAATTTCTTCACAGGTAATGCCAATCTGTTCAAGCATTTCAAGAGTTTTTCTGGCAAGTCTTCCCTTAGCCAGTGCAATAGTAATATATCTCATAGATTTCACCATTCTTTCATTACATTATTAAACTGTTAATTCTTCAAGTACAACCTGACTCTTCTTTCCGGTCTTAGCCGCAATTACGGTTACAGTATCCTTAAGCCCCGCATCCATCATAAATACAACTCTGTCAAGATGAGAGTTAAGTGCATATTCGATATATTGTGATTCCTTCTTTTGCACATTATATGCTATAGTACAAACCGGATTACCGGCTTGTCGCATTCTGTTAGCACAATCAATAGCATTAACAAGATTATCACCGTCATACACAAGAAGTGTTCCTCTAATATCAACAGGAATCTCAATATTTTGTCTCATAAGGGCTGACATAAGTATGTCAACAGTTATGGAAAAACCGATAGAAGCCTTATCGCATCCGAATTGTCCAAGCAGTTTATCATATCTTCCACCATTAATAACAGGCTCGCCTGTGCCAAATGTATAAGCACGGAAGATAATTCCTGTATAATATGTATGATTGCTAAGCTCTCCTAAATCAAAAGAAATATACTTATCCTTTCCTGTGATTTTAAGAAGTTCATAAAGCTTGTTAAGTCTGTCGAGGGCAGCTAGACACTGGCTGTTATTAGTGAGTTTTCTTGCCTTGTCAAGAACCTCTACTGAACCAAACATCTGTGGAAGCTCCAATAACACCTTGGCAATAGGCTTGTCAATATTCCATGAATTAAGCAAATCCTCAACACCAAAATAATTCTTTTCCTGAATAAGAGCCACAAGCTCCTCTTCATCGTCTCCCGATATTCCGGCCTCATTAAGCAGCCCCTTAAAGAACATAACATTACCGACTTCAACTTGGAATTCAGTAAGTCCTGAATTCTTCATACAGTCAATAACCATGGATATAATCTCAAAATCGGCATCAATGCTTTCATCACCAATAAGCTCAGCACCAATCATAGTATTTTCTTTTAGCTTACCCTGATAATACTTACTTACATTGATAAATGTGTTGCCGTTATAACAAAGTTTTATAGGCAATATATGGTCGCTAAAATACTTAGCTGCACTTCTTGCAATAGCCGGAGTCATATCCGGTCTTAAAACAAGAGTGTTACCGTATCTGTCAATAAGTTTGAACATCTCATTAGACGGTACACTGCCACGCTCCTTATTAAACACATCGAAGAATTCAAAAGAAGGAGTCTGAATGTCATCATAGCCGTATGCCACACATACATCCCTTAACTTATTCTGTAAAACAAGCTTTCTGGCACATTCGCCGTTATATATATCCCTTACACCTTCAGGTGTGTGAAGTAAATCCTTTTTCATAATAACATCTCCATTCTGCTTTATTGCGGTAGAGTGATAATTAATTACCACAAAAGATTATAAGAATTATACAGTAAGAAATCAATACTGTCAACCCTGTTGATTTATATATTTTTGTAAAGTTTCCAGATAATGTACTAAAACTCCCTTAGAGGAAGGGATTCGGTATTCCTTATCAATTTCTTCATAAGTGAAACTTTTTCTGCCACCATCCAGCTTTCTTTGCCAGAATTTCATTATATCACAAAAAGGAATGTAATAAAACTCATCTCTGGAAGAATAATACACAATTATAAATGCAATGCCATGTTGCTTCT
>JAFQIQ010000216.1 GCA_017397445.1 Lachnospira sp. | reverse complement strand
TCCTCGTTAAGTTGTATAATGTTATCAGACATAGTTTATAGCCTCCTTTGTGGTTTTTTGTGTGGTAACTTAATTCTACCAAACGGCTATAGACTATGTCTATTTTATGAAATTAATTTGCGAAATTTATTATACGTCATCCTTAAATCTTGTCACGTCCTTGATTTTACTGACTTTCTAAGACTCTATGTTGTTAATACCATTCTTCATATCTTACCATAAATTCTCATATCTTATCCAGCAAAAGGTGCAAAACTGGGTGCAAATTGATGTAGTTTGCACCCAGCATATTTTTAATCTTGATATTCTTTTAATTTATCTATCGAAAACATTTTTCCAATTCCATTATGTCCCCAAATATATTTATAATAGTAGTTCTCTCCCTTGTCTATGAATCTATATATTACATCCGAGTAGCTTTTCATCTCTTCTAAAAATCTTCCATGAATGTGTTTTGCTTATATTGATTCTGCAAACAAATCAAAATTCGTAGTCCATATATTTTGCGGGTTACTAATATTATTATACACAGATTGATAAAAATTTTTGATATTACACCCAAGGCCTAAATACTCCAAATAATCTTTCAAAATAATATGCCATATATTGTACAAAGCA
Source organism: Lachnospira sp. (assembly GCA_017397445.1). Lineage (GTDB taxonomy): Bacteria > Bacillota > Clostridia > Lachnospirales > Lachnospiraceae > Lachnospira. The sequence continues at coordinate 21,583 of JAFQIQ010000216.1, read as the reverse complement.
GGAAAAATTTGAAAACATTCTTTTATTTCTTCATCTTTAAATAGCAAACACCCCATAGCATACTCGATATTAGAGAATCATACTTCTCATAATAGGAAGCAAAAGCAGATTTCATCGTTTCATAAAATCTCCATTTGTCCTTGCTATTACCGTAAAAAGCTCTATACAATTGCCTATTTTCTCTTTCAGTCAACTTCCCCTCTATCCAGTATTTAATAAAACTATCCAGGTTCAATAGGTATTGCTTTTCTTCCGGAACACCCTTCTTTAATTGACTTAATAGATTAATAGACATTCCATTTCCAAATAAAATTCCATCGTACACCATATCCATTACCTCAACAGTTCAATTAACTTATCATCAAAATTAATCTTCAACAATAACTTTCTCTACTTTTTTTATGCTATATTCACAATCTTCAACCCCTATTATTTTTTGCTCGCTTTTATAAATAGTAATTTTCCTGTCCTCATACCTCACCTTATGTAATACGTAATGCTCTCCATCACAATATGAAATCATATATTCTTCATTCTCTACCAGCTGGATATTAGTCTTTTTATCAATTGCCTGTGTTCCGCCATAGAACAATGCAGAAATTATAACCAATACCATTGCTAACATTCCTATAATTTTAAATGCCACATCTCTTTCTGATGCTTTTTCTTTCTTCTTATCTCTTTTTCCAGTTGTTATTTCTAAGACAAGTAAAAATATTTCCATAACATATAGAAACAGAAACATCACGCACATTTCTATTATTGAAATATTTATTTTCATTAACGGAGCCAATAACATTATCAATGGTATATTGATGATGGACAAAATAATAAAACTTAGAAATAATGCCTTAATAAACGCTTTGAGCTTACTAACCATCCATTTAAACCCTTTTAACTGTCGTTCTTTTTCTTTCTTGAAAATATCTGTTACTGTCTCATAAGCCCATGCCACAAAAAATAATACTACAAATAAAACTATAGAAACAAAAACAACGAAAAATATAGATTTGTCAAAATTAATGTTCATTACACTTCTATCAATATTTAACCTTGTAAAGTATCCATTCCAATATACATATATACACAATCGCATAATTGCGTAAACAACTGTAAGTATTGCTGTTACGACAGTTACAATTGCTGCAACATTCTCTTTAATGAAGTCCCATCCCTTTTTTAACATTACAACCTCCTCTTTAATTGTGCTCTTTTCGTTATAATTTTTTCTTTCGATATCTTTTCCTTGTCAATCCACATTATATCAAATATCATCAACTCAAGAAACGGTTTTTGTGCTGAGTAAAGTCATAGGACCAGAAAAAGGTTGCTCGTTTCTTTTTTTGTAACATAATTTTTACACAATAACATTCTTTATGTTACTTTGTAATATTTAAAGTTGCTTCTCTTCACTCAATATACGTATCTCATTTTTAGTCAAGTATAAATGACTAATTTACACCTGACTAAATCACATATAAAAGTAGCACTCTGACACTAAACACTTTCTACCGCCGAAATGCTATCCTTTTTTCGCCATGTCACAGCCCCAAATCCTTAATTTCCTGTCTTAAATCTGGTATAAAAATCCCGTTTCAAACTCCCACAACCCTTGATTTTCCTACATTCTTTCAGAAAAGCAACTTCCTACCGTGGCAGATGAATAATATTTTTATCATGTTAATCAAACTCCAGTATTTCTAGGATTGTTCGGATTTTTATAATTCCTTCATTACGACGTTTTTACGTCTTATCTTTGTATCCTTCCACCTACTTCGTCACTCTGTTCTCCAGCACATCCAGCATGGTCATGCAGCCCATAAGCACCATAGCTGACTCAGCGGAATACAACGGGTACGGACGGCCGGCATCCACCACCTCGTTATACTTCTTCATGTACGATGCAAGTCTTTCGTCATCCCCCATAATGCCTCCCAGGTATGCAAAACTTCCCCAATAAAATGTATCAACGCCCTTGGTAACATAATCCATATCCTGCCAATTCCAAGCGCTGCACAATCCTTTATACATGGTCTTTGCATAATCACTGTCAGCATCTATGATGCCGTACATCAACGGGAACATCTGCGCAGTGGCGCATGGATAAAACATATCCCATGAAAAATCATAGCCGGTATACTCACTGTAGTCAGGATTCAACACTGTTGCATAATGGTCGCCCTTCCACCAGTGCTTATTAAAATTCTCCTCATAGAAAACTACTGCCTTGTTAACTTTAGTCTGCATATCCGCATCCGCTATTACATTAGCATATATATACTGTGCCGCTTTAAGTCCTGCATATACTTCCGCATTATCCATAAGATAGATTATGTGATAATCCGGCTTTGCATAGGTATAACCGTTTGGGGACATAGTGGCAAACATAACATTTACAATCTCTTTAATCTGACTTGCATGAGCCTCAATATATGCGGCATCCTTATACACCTTTACGTAATCTGCAAGTGCTTTCACGAACAATGCACTGTATGAATCCGTTGAATCATACACACCACGTGATTTCTCGCTTACCACCTGGCTGTTAACCACCTGCACATCGTAGTCATATATAGTTCCGGCAACGCCATTATAGTCACTCTCGGCTGAATTAATATGTGACATATGCCAGTCAAAATACATTTCAATCTTCTTTTTTGCATCCATTGAGTCATCATAATTAATCAACGCAATAGCAACAATCTCCGCAAAGTAAGGATTAATATAAACACTTCCATTAGTCTCATTATAAAATGCAAAGGCTCCGTTAGATAACTGCTGCTTCCACAGCCACGCCGCCTCACTTTCAGCCATCTTCCCATACTCTGTCATACTCTTATATATCTTCGCAAACCCTTTAGAGTTTCCTCTGACTGATGAACCGGATTTAGTATTCTTGCTTGCAGTCTTATCCGTAGCCTTTACTTCCGGCAAAATCTGCGTTTCCGTTTTGTCCTCAACTGCCATTTCGCTTGGTTCTGACTCCCTCTCTGCTTCAACTGCAAGTTGTTTTCTGTATACCTTTGTTTCAGGTTCTACATTTTCTGCACCTTCCACCCTTACTAATCTGCTGTTACTCCAGCCCTCCGCGCTGACAGCTCCACAAGAAACTTCTTTAGCAGAATGTCCCGCAGGAGCAAACGGCACACTAAAACCGGCATATCCATATCCAACCATAAGACACACCACCAAAACCATAGTAATCACTTTTCGTACATTTTGCTTTACCATATATTCCCCTCCGCTTTCACGTTCTACGGACGAGGGCATTCTTGCATTCTTCAAAAGTGCCATATTAAGTTATAATTCACGAACCATACACATAATATAATGCAAAAAGGCTATCAGGAATTAACCCGATAGCCAAAAATACAAGATCGCAACTGGCTACCATTTTAAAGGCCCTAAAGTTTTGCGTCACAAGTTTTCACTTGTTTTGCCCACGACAATAACTAACTTTATTATACCATATTGCAAATATTTGTAAAGTTCAAATGTATTAAATTATCAATTACTGATTGGCAACTCCGCCATATCAAATCCCACATTAACCAGCTTGCTGTCATATATCTTATAGAAGCACTCCTGTATACGCCCCGTTATAAGCTCAATATCCTCTCTGCGGGCATTAAACAGAATAATTATAAACTGATCGCTGCTAAAGCGTGTGCTTACATCCACCGAACGAAGCGAAAGCTTAATGGTCTTTTCCATACATTTCATAGCATGTTCACGCTCATCGATGTACAGATTAGCATTGTCATTAAACTCAAGTGTTATCATTACAAGCTTTGTATTGTGTTCATATCGCTCTCCAAGATGATGCACATAATCATATATCTTAGCAAACTCTCTGTACTCCACACTTAGCGGACCTGTGTATCCACCCTGTACTTTAAGATTCGCCACAAGTTTTTCAAGATCCACTGTACTTCTTGACTTGGATTTTTCCACTTCATAGCTATAGAAATAATATCCGCATTTTCCACTTTGCTTAATATGGTACAATGCTCTGTCTGCACGTTTAAGCACACTGTCAAAAACATCCTGGGGCGTGGTCATACACAAACCTATTGATAACGAAGAAACTGACAGATATGTACTCTCTGTTTTTCTATTACCAAATGCTTCAATTATCTGTTCTATCTTTGCTGTTGCCTGCTCCCTGTCTGCACCTTTCATATAAAACAGGAATTCATCCCCGCCCAATCTTGCAACAATTGCATTATTGCCGAATTCGGTCAGGACTTCACCAACTGTTTTCAAAGCATAGTCACCGGCAATATGTCCCATAGTGTCATTAGTCCTTTTAAGGTTGTCCAAATCAACAAATGCCAGACAACCCGGCTCATTCTCCATAGCCTGAATAATCTTCGTTTCACCTATTTTACGTCCAAGAAGACCTGTAAGACTGTCAACCGATTCAGATTTCTGAACTTCTTCCTCTATGCTTTTTACAATCTGGCCTATAATATCAGAACTTTCCCCAAAGAATGTGTTGCTCTTCTCCAGCAGTCCAAAATCAATTTCCAGACTTCCTTCATCTAACAGTTTTATAAATACTGCTACATAATCAGGGGCAAACTGTGTACCGCTTCCTTTGACAAGTTCCTCCCTAATGGTCTCTATTGCCATGCTGTCTCTGTATATTCTCTTGCTACGCATGGCATCATATGCATCCGCTATACATATGACACGTGCCACTTCCGGAATATGTTCTCCTACCAGTCCTGCAGGATATCCCTTTCCGTCATATCTTTCATGATGATATTTGGCACCGGAATCAACATCCACAATAGTTTTAATGTCTCGCAGAATGTCTCCGCCTATTGTGGTATGTGCTTTAATAACATCAAACTCTACATCTGTAAGCCTTCCCGGCTTATTAAGCACATTGTCCGGAATTCCCACTTTTCCAATATCGTGCAAAAGAGCAATATACTTTATATTCTTTATCTCTTCGTCTTTCCACCCAAGTGCCCTGGCAAGTATGGCACTATACTCAGCAACTCTTACAGAATGACCTTTAGTATATTTGTCCTTCGCTTCAATCATACTGGCTACTGTAGAAATAATCTCAAATGAAAGCTGTTCTACCTGCACAGTTTTTTCTTTAACTTTATTCTCCAGATTCTTGTTAAGCTCATCCAACTGCACTATATGATTTACACGATTAAGCATAACCTCAGGAACGAAAGGCTTTCTGATAAAATCCACAGCCCCCATCTGCAGGCCTTTTATTTCATTATCCACATCAACATCAGCCGTCAAAAACACCACTGGAACATCATTATTATGCTCTAGTTTCTTAATTCTCTCAAATGTTTCAAATCCATCCATTTCCGGCATAAGAATATCCAGCAACACTAAATCCACATGATTCTTGGAAAGATAGTCTAACGCTTTCTGTCCGGACTTAACAAGAATCAACTTATAATCATCCTTTAGCGTACTCTCAACGAATTTAAGATTAGTCGGATAATCATCAACCACTAATATGCATTTCATACCTGTTCCTCCTTTGATATCTTTGTCTGTATCAATGCCACAACCTCGTCATAATCATACTGTTCCACATATGCATTTATCTGCGATACAAGTTCTTTTTCTTCCTTAGAAAAATGTTTAGCTTTTACATTCTCTAACAATTCCTCTGCCCTGGACGAATCCATATCCTCACAGGCCGTCATCATATCCGATAACCAGCTTTCTTCTAACGCTTCCGTAACATCATCCGAAACCTCTTCCTCTTCCTGTGAATAAAACTCATCCAACGCTTTAATGATACTCTCGTAACATTTTACAAAAGGCGACAGTCCGCTCTTAATATATTCAATATCTTCCTTCTTGCCTGCTACCTCCAAATCCTTTGCCATCTGCGACAACTCCATTGCACCTACACTGGCACTGGCCGATTTGATTCCGTGTACATCTATAACAAATGCTTTGATATCTCCGTTTTCCCATGATGCCATAATACGCTTTAATGTTACAGGCAGGCTGTTATAATATATCTTCAGCACACCAAGATATGCATTTTCTTTCATATGCATATCAGCCATAGCCCTCTTAGCATCTATTCCCGGTATCTGAATATCTATAGCTGCATCACAGGCTTTATCTCCTCGCACAGCTATGTTCGCATCTCCTATAAAATTGCGCAGAACACTTTCTAACTGTTTTATCTCGATAGGTTTTGCAATATAATCATCGAAACCTGCTTCAAGCAACTCTTTTCTTGCCCCATAAACTGCATTGGCAGTAAGAACCACAATAGGAACAGATTTACAATATTCAATATCCAGGCTTCTAATCTGATTCATAGCCTCAACGCCATCCATCTCCGGCATCATATGGTCCATGAAAATCATATCATACTTCTTATTCTTAACCATCTCTATGGACTCTTTACCGCTGGATGCCATATCTACTGCCATCTTATATGGTTCCAAAAGCTCCTTGGCAATAATCAGATTAGTATCATTATCATCCACTACCAGCACATTTCTTCCTACTACGCTTTCTATTGCTGTCGGTCTATAAACAATTTCCTCTGCATCAGACTGAACATCACTGTTATCTGCCCACTTTACAGCGGTATAATCGATAACCTTTTGCATTATATTCATAGTAAAAGTTGTACCTTCACCATACACACTTTCGACCTCTATAGAACCATCCATAAGTTCGCAAAGATTCTTGGCTATGGCCAATCCCAAGCCTGTTCCCTGCACCGCACGGTTTTTCTTAGTGTCCACCTGATTATAGGCACCAAAAAGCTTACCAATATGTTCTTCACGTATTCCTATACCCGTATCCTTAACCTTAAAGATAATTTTTTCTAAATTATCCTGACACGGCTCATTATTCACCGAAAAGAGAATATATCCCTCTTTAGTAAATTTAAATGCATTACCGATAATATTTATCAATATCTGCTTAATACGTGTCGAATCACCATACATAATCCCCGGAACCGTATCTGACACTTCCACATCAAGTCTTACATTACTCTCCTTGGACTTGGCTTTAAACATATTAACAACATCCGATATCAAATCCCCAAGATTGTACTCATTATTAATAATTTCGTATTTTCCTGCCTCAATTTTAGACAAATCAAGTATATCATTAATAATTCCCAAAAGACCTTTGCCGGAATTATAAATAATATTTACTTTATTTTCCGTATCCTTATCAAGCTCTCCCCTAAGCAGGATTTCACTCATACCAATAATAGAATTCATCGGCGTTCTGATTTCATGACTCATATTGGCAAGGAAAGCACTCTTTGCTTCATTGGCCTTCTCAGCTTCTTCTTTGGCAATATTCAACTCATCAATAATTGTATAAGTTTCTGACATATCATTAACAACTATAATATCACTTATAAAATCATTATAATTGTCCTTAATATGACTTATCTGCAACTTACATATTTTATTATTAAGAGTACACACACTCTCCACAGTCTCTGATAAATCATCATCAGTTATCCCTGACGTTTCAGACATTTCAAACAAATCCTCTAATTTCTTCTGACTCAGGAGCTCTGCCGGCATATCAAAAAAATCAATAGCTGTAGCGTTAGCTATCTTTATGTACTTTTCCTCATCTACAATAAGCACGGGAACATTGACTGAAGCATATATGTAGGCGGACAAACTTTGGACACTTACATTGTTAATCTTTGTCTTTCTGGACATTCCATATGCAAATATTACCGCAATAGGCTGAATAATTGCAGTTGCCGGAAATGCCGCTCTGTCCGGTCCCATAATAAATGTGTCAAGCATAAGCCCTACACCAACCATTATAAGAACACCCATACATGCTCTTGCCATAACAATTTCTCTTTTTTTGCTCTTATAACAAAGTGCATAAACAATTTCAGCACATACTAATATAAGTACTCCTGCCAGATATACATTATATACTATACGCCCCAAATATTCCGTAGTTACATATGACATACCATAATCTGTCATAACAAACTCACAGGCCCTCTTATGACAAAGTATCGGATATGTTATTAACGCACCAAAAACAATATAGGTATCAACCAGACTCTTAAAGCCTGTAGGAATTTTCAACCATATACCTACCAGCAACCCCGCCATAGTCAGCACACCAAACACACCTATAAGATAAAAGGATCTCCAAAATGCAGCTATCTCCGTATCAGTTTGCAGTGTAAAAACACCCATTCCAATATCCCACCAGAAGCTAAATAATCCAAGAAACAAAAAATACCAGTTTCCAACTATATGCTTATCTTCCTGCAAAATATTATTAACAGCAAGAACAAATGATACTGTACCAAACGCAATAAAAATTACCGAAAACAATAAACTCATATCCCGTCCCCCTTATATAAGATTTAACAAAATATGAATTGCTGCGAATATTATCATAATCCACCAATACTTAACCGGCTTTTCCTTCTTAATAACCATCTTGATTAATGTATATAGAATAAGACCATACAATACCGCATTGCCCACATTAAAACTGATTCCCACATATAATACAATTGCAAGACCAAAGAAAAACAACCCTTTGTTCTTTCTGTCAAATTCTTTAAATCTAAATGCAAGCTGTGCACCAACATAAATCAATGCCGGTGCCGCTACGTATGCAGCCATAGATGTAAATAAAGGTGCAAAGAAGAAGCACAACAAAAACAGACATCCCGTTGTAAGTGCTGTAATACCTGTTTTACCGCCACTTATAATACCTACCATCGATTCTCCATAGGTAGTAACCGACGAAGTCCCCACTAATCCACTGACAACATTACCAACTCCGTCAACAGTAATTGCACGCTTCAGGCTTACCGTATCCTTCATTCTGTTATCAATACTGCTGTTAATGGCATCAAATGAAGCCATATTAGTTCCTATCGCATCAAAGAAATGTCCCATAGTAAATACAAACACAGCATTGATAAACAAAGTCACCGTATTTCTGTCTGAAAAGAGTTCAATAACATCCGGAAAAGCTAACATTACCTGTCTAATCTCCGAAATATCATATGAAAAGCTGAACACCCCTTTCATATACGCTCCCACAGAAACTCCTGTTGCCTGATATGCCTCATAATAATTAACGCCTATTCCCATAATATATGCAACAAGAAGACCTAATAAAACATAACCTTTCCAATTAAACTTCTTAGCTACAAAAATAACCAGAAGACTCACGCCACAGATAACCAATGGCACAACCTGAATTCCGCCAGGCGTATAATATCCGTCCTGTTTTACCAACAGTCCCGTTGTACTTATTCCATATAACAATAAAGCCAGACCTACTCCGGACATAATCATTCTTCTGAAATCTTCGTCCATTATTTCCATAATTTTGTCATATATGCCAAATCTTATAAATCCACATATCACAATTCCTGCCACATATGTAGCCAACAGCAGACTACTCCAGTCAAGCCCCCGGTCCCCGGTTGCAAGTGCAAGAAACATACTTGTAACACCCAGTCCCGGTGCCAATGCGATAGGAAGCTTAGTATAAAATGCAGATACTATCGTCGTAAATCCTGACACACACACCGTTGCAAGAAACACTCCATTATAGCTCATTCCGGTCTGCGAAAGTACCATCGGACATACAACCAGTATATACGACATAGCCATAAACATTGCAATTCCCGCAAACACTTCGCTTTTCACTGTTGTTTTATGAAACTTTAAATTAAAATAGTCCATCTGATTTCATCCCCCTCTAATTATTCTGCCATACTGAAAGCTCCCGATGTAACATCTATAGTCATGGCAGGTCTTATACCAAATGCTTCCACTCCTACTTCCCAAGTATAAATATTCTCCTGACGATAACCGTTACCAACGAGGTAACACTGAGATGAGGAATTCTCCACAGGGTCACGTAACCACCACATAGTATTGGCAATCCCCATATCCACACAATATCCCTGATACCATGTATCTTTGTTATTCTCTATTGCCTTTTGTGTAGGTGCTGCCAGCATAGACATCCCACCTTCCTCAAACCATTTAAGCTCGTTCTTTGACAATAAAAACACTTTATCGTTAGTAACTACCTTATCTTTTCCTGAAAGCACGCTCCCTTTAGTCTCTACCTTAGTTTCTAATATTGCAGCCTGCTCCTTCTGTGTAAAGCTACATAAAAAACCTTTTTCTGTGTGATACCCGTTAACGCCTTCTGCTGTGGCTGAGGATACAGGTGCCTGTCCTTCATACTTAACCACTTCGGCAGATGAATTAAGCCAGGTTCTTATATTAGAACCATCCCAGCTGTTATTACCGCGAACATATGCCTGTAACTGCATATCTGTCTGTAACTTAGAACCATCAAATGCATAATTAGTTGTGCCGTCATGATTGTAACGTCCGCTTTCCGGTGCATCATAGGCTTTCATACTGATAACATCCCTTGCAACAATAACTGCCTGATTTCCATTCAGCTTTAACACCCGCCAGTACATCGCTTCGCCATTATATGTACCCATAGTAAGAGTATCTCCAACCTTCACATCCTTCTTTACAGCCTCCTGAGATTCCTTATCTTCGATACCGCCTTTGCCTGTTTCTGACTCACTCTGACTTATATTGCCCCCGCCATTACCCGCATTAATATTGTTGTTTTCATAATTCTGTCTCCCTGATATAATAACCACACAAAGCACTACAATAACAGCAAGCAGCACCGCAACAACAGCACCTATAAGCATCGGATATATATTCTTACTCCCCTTTTTCTTCTGCGGGATTGTATCTCCTTTATATGCACAAGGCACTTTCTCTTTATCCGCAAGCTGCCCCATGGCATTGATACTGTTTACCACATCCTGATAGCTGTCCCTTCCTGCCACCATCCATTGATGTGTCATAAGAAAATATTCCATAGATTTGGTAAGTTCAACTTCTTCCGCCTTATAAACCAATATTGGTACGGACTTGGTAACCGCTCTCTCCACTTCTCTAAGTACATGCGGAGACTCGTTGGCTGCTTTTGACAATACCAGTAACATTACGTCAGCACTGTCTATTCCGTTAGTAATCTCCTCTGCATAAGGATAACCCGAGCGAATGTCTCTCGGTGCTATAAAACATCTGTTACCATTATTCTCTATAACCTCACACAATTCACCTGCTATATGAGCTTCCACAGATGAATGAGAAATAAATATATACATATCTTCCTCCATCTATTAACCATAAGGCACCTTTTAGACATGCCTCGACATAATTCCACAAATATATTTTAACACAAAACAACAAAAACACCAAGTGTGTTATATATGAACTTGACACATTATGCCAAAACATTATATTATACTTAACGTTACACATAATTAAAGGAGTAAACATATGAATCAGAAAAATATAGAAATCTTCCGTGACGCCCCTGTACCAAAGGCGGTTATCACCAATGTTATACCATCCATCGTCAGTATGATAATGGTACTTGTATACAATCTTGCTGACACATTTTTCATAGGCCAGACCAAAAACGATTATATGGTTGCCGCAGTTTCTGTCGCAACACCGGCATTTCTTTTGTTTATGGCAATCGGTATGCTTTTCGGAATCGGCGGAACCTCCCTTATTTCAAGACTACTTGGAGAAGGAAAGCCTGAAAAAGCAAAGAAGACTTCTTCTTTTTGCTTCTGGACAGGTCTTTGTATCGGAATTGTGTCAGTTGTTTTTATATGGTTGTTCTCAGAACCAATTTGCCGTGTTATAGGTGCAAGCGATGAAACTATCGGTTATGCCATGACATACCTCAATATCGTTGCCGTAAGCATTCCTTGCCTTATTATAAGCAACAGTTTCAGTAATATCATCCGTGCAGAAGGTAACCCAAAGGTTGCCATGATGGGTATGCTTGTGGGTAATCTTGTTAATATCGTATTCGACCCAATAATGATTCTCGGTCTTAACTTGACGGTTGCAGGTGCTGCTATCGCAACTGTTATGGGAAATGTTGTGTCTACCGTTTTGTATGTAACACATTTGCTTTCAAAAAAATCAATGCTTTCGATTAATCCTAAGGATTACACTGTAAGAAATGGCATTGCCAAGGGTGTTTTTGCTATTGGGATCCCTGCATCCCTTAATAGCATTCTTCTAAGCACTTCTAATATTATTATCAATAATTTTATGGCCGGATTCGGTGATATGGCTGTTGCCGGTCTTGGTGTTGCCATGAAGGTTAATATGATTGTGGTTATGCTTCTTATCGGCCTTGGTAGCGGTATACAGCCTCTGCTTGGTTACTGCTACGGTGCCGGTAATTACAAACGTTATATGAGCGTTTTAAAGTTCTCCATTATGTTAGCATTTGGCATGAGTGCCATTATGACAGTTATATGCTACTTTGGAGCAGGTCCATTGGTTAGTGCATTTTTAAAGAACCAGGATGCTTTTACATACGGTATGTCCTTTGCAAGAATATACATTTACTCAGGCCCTGTTATGGGAATCCTGTTTGTTTTCGTTAATGCAATTCAGTCTACAGGAAAAGCAATCCCCGCTCTTATTCTTTCAGTAAGCCGTCAGGGACTTATATACCTTCCGGTACTTTTCGCATTTTCAAAGATATTTGATTCCGCACGTATGCTTGCCGCTGCGCAGCCGGTATCCGACTATCTTTCAACCACTCTGGCCGTAATACTTTTTGTATATATTTACAAAACAAGCTTTAAGAAAATCGCACGATAATTTAAAGGGATTTGGCAAACTTTCATTGCCAAATCCCTTTTCTTAATTAGTATTCTCCTCTGAATATCTTTCTCCACCACTTACCTGTGTCTGTCAGGTCTGTGTCAGGATTCCATCCGCTTACTTTACTTACATTAGTCTTAAAGAATGCTGATGTTTCATCTTTGTTACTTATATTCCAAGCCACATAACTTACACCATACTCATCCATAAGCTTAATCCAGGCATTCGCCGAATCATAATCAATACCGCCGTTACCTGATGCGTCGCAGATACTGCACTCACTTACAAATATCGGAACACCTGCATCAAGTGCCTGCTTCATTCTGTTTCTAAGGTCATCCTTATGTGTTGCCGCATAAAAATGCAATGTATAGATAACATTATGGTCATCAATTTTGTTTCCTACTACCTCGTGAACATCCTGGGACCATGTATTAGTTCCTACTATAATAAGTGCATCATCGTCATACTTACGTATGGTTGAAATCACCGATTCCGCATATGGTTTAATCTGGGTACTCCATACAGCTCCTACCGGCTCATTACATATCTCATATATGACGTTAGGATTATCCGCATATTTCTTCGCCATCTCATCAAAAAATGCTATGGCTCCATCCTTTGTTTCATTAGGATTATATGTAAGCACATGCCAGTCAATAATTACATACATACCAAGCTGTGTCGCATAATTAACACCATTATCTATAAGCTTCTTCAACTCCGTCTGATTTCCACCTGCCAAATATCCGTTATACTCTTTTGGATACATAGCAAGTCGGATTACATTAGCACCCCAGTCATCTCGGAATGTCTTAAAGCCTTCATAATTAACATACTGTGGGAACCATGAAAGTCCATGTGTACTCGGTCCTTTAAGCTGAATCTCGTTTCCTTTTGAGTCTACCAGCTTAGTTCCTACTACATGCAATCCGCCATATGCTTCCGGTGGAGTTGCCGGTGTATAATCTGAAGAACCCGAATTATCATCATCGTCCTCACCCGCATTTCCTCCGGTCTCACCTTCTGTCTCACCCTCAGAGCCGCCCGGCGCAGGATTCTGTCCTGTATGTTCTTCCCCGTCAATCTCTATGATATATGTAGTAATCGTATGCACCTGATTAGTATGTATAACAATTCCAATATTGTTTACACTGCTTCCTGTTGCAATTGCACCATTATATGACTCCGGTCTGATTATAAGATACTCTTCATCTGTTTCAGCCTTACAGCACCACTTGTCAGCAACAGTCATACCATCTGCAAGAGGCACTTTAATAACCCATGAACCAATATTAGAATCACTGTTATTAGTTATAATAACACCATACTGTACACAGGACTTCCCGTCTTCCGTCCAGGAATTACTAACCTCAAACTGCACAATCACATTATTCGCAGTTCCTGTCTCAACCTCTGTCTCATCTTCTACCACGGTACTGTCACATACACCACCCGAAAGAACCACGTCCATTCCTGCCAGTTTCTTTGAAAGAAGTACCGCATCTTTAATATCAACTACTCTGTCAGCAGTTACTTCACAGGCGTTTAAGTCAATATCAACATCCATACCCGCAAGATGCTTTTTTAATGCAACTACATCACTTATGCTTACCGCTCCATCTCCATTAGCATCACCAAGCACCTGCTCGCTTGCACTAACCAGATTAATTACACCAAATACACACACACATAATATAAGCACCATTAATGTGCTCACTATGAACCTCTTGATTCTACACATTTTTTAATCCACCTTAACTATAATAGATATTTTTTCAAAGTTGTCTCTAATTTCTCTACTTCCACTGGCTTCGTTATATAATCAGCAAAACCTTCCCTGATATATTCCTCTTCTGCCCCTGCAATAGCATTGGCTGTAAGAACAATAACTGTGGTATCTTTATTGACACTTTCTTTATCAGCTCTTAACATATGCAAAGTTTCAACTCCGTCCGGTTCCGGCATCATATGATCCATAAGAATCAAATCATATTTCTTATTCTTACACATTTCCAGACTCTCTGTTCCGCCACTTGCAAAGTCCAACTTGATTTCCGAACGTTTTAAAAGGCCTTTTATAACCATCAGGTTCATATTATTATCATCAACCACAAGTACAGAAGCATTCGGGGCATACAACGGCTCTTTCACATCCTGTTTTTCTTCTCCTGCCCTCTTGTATGCAGCCTTCAAATCCCCCATAGGTGTTTCGTCCACCACTTTCTGCGGAATAGTTACTGTAAAGCAACTACCCTTTCCATACTCACTTTCAACCTCAATGGTTCCACCCATCTGTTCTACAAGCTGCTTAGTAATAGAAAGTCCCAAACCGGTTCCTTCAATATATCTGTTTTTCTTAAGCTCCAGTCTTTTGAAACTGTCAAACAACTTCTGCATATCTTCCTTGCGGATACCTATTCCGGTATCCCTAACAGCCATAATAAGTTTAAAACCATCGCTGTTGTCAGAACTAATTTTAAGAATAATCTTTCCTTTTTCCGTGTATTTTACTGCGTTAGATAACAGATTGTTCAATATCTGCTTTATACGGAACTCATCACCCATAAGAACTGAAGGAATATCTTCATCTATATCCAGGTCCATCAATAAATTCTTCTTCTCAGCACGTACTTTAGTACCCAAGATTACATCGTTGAGCATAGAGGAAACATAATACTTTGTTTCAGTTATCTCAACCTTACCAGATTCAATCTTTGCAAAATCCAGTACATCATTGATAAGGTTAAGCAACATTCTGCTGGCACTGTTTATATTACGTGCATACTCATTAATATTCTCATCCTTATTCTCACGAAGAATCATCTCATTCATACCAATAACCGTATTAATCGGTGTTCTGATTTCATGAGACATATTGGCAAGGAACTTTGTCTTAGATTCGCTGGCAATAATAGCTTTTTGTTTCGCTTTCTCTGTCTCTAATATATCACGACCGGTTTTTAACAAAGCTGTAAACAACATAATAACAAGTCCTAAACAAAGCGAAATGCCATTATAACCTGATCCTTTCTGATATACCAGATATATCTCCATCACGCCTGCTACTACCATCGCCCCAAGACCTGTTGCTACTTCAAGATAATCCTTTATATACCCCTTTTTAATATCTATGCCCACTGTCAGTATCATAAACACCATAATAGAAACTATTATGACATGAGAAGCCCCCATTGTTTCAAAGAAGTCTTTGAAACCTGTCAACTGCATTACTGTGGCTGCAAGAAAATTAATCAGTGTCCCTATATTGATAATCATATACGCTGTCTCATAACGACGTTTCTGAATTCTGTTCATATAGGCAGAAAAAGGAAACGGCAGCAACATTATCATATAAAATCCTGTAGCAGTAGACACAAAACTGTTAGGAAGCACCAACTGTCTCAACTTCGATTCAACGACCAACCATACTGATGCTATAAGCACTCCCATACCAAGATATACAATATCCATCTTTTTCTTGTAGAATACTCTAAGCACTGCACAGGCAATTACTACCACAAGACTCAGTATAACTATAAATACAGATATTAGCACACCCGGAAGATACCACGAAAAATACATTCCCCATATGGCATCCTTCTCACCCATATACACTGTGTTAAGATACCCTGAATAAGTAGAATCACTCTGACTTTCGATTCGAAGAACTTTCCCCATATCTTCTTCATACACTCTGAAAAACACATACGCATCGGGGCTGTTTCTGCCAAATAATCTGACTTCCTTATTAGTGTATTCCTGCCTTAGTTCATCACCTACATAAATCCTATAATCCTGCTGTGTACTCCTGATACAAAACCAAGTATCGTCTTTAACGCCCTCAAGCACTGACTCGAGTACCACAACGTCTTTCCATGCAGCCTCATATTCCCCCGGAACTTCAACTGCCTGACGACTGCCGTCCGGCATAACACGTTCCCATACACCATTGTAAACCGCACATTCTCCACCGGATGATGTGTGTTCGTTAGGAAGTAACATTTGACCCAGCAAAAAAAGCGCAAGAATCCCTATAAGGATAATCACTAACCAATGCTGCACGCTATCCATTATATGACCTCTACGCTCTTTCATACTTTCCTCCATTCTGGTACTGCCTTGCGAGAATGAAAATAATTACTAATTGTACTGTCTTTTAATCTTCTTTGATGTATTCTTTTCAAACTCTGTCTCTCGTACCACTAATGCAAGCACTCTCTTATACACAGGTGCTTCACTGTTATACTTATCTATAATTTCCTGCAATGCTACAGGAATATCTTTAATACGCTTTTTCTGTGCATACTCATAATCCGGGAATATCTCCGCCTGAATTACCGTACCCTTCTCACTTACAATAACTTCCTTTACAAGACGTTCCCTGACAAGCTGGTTCTCTATCTCCTCCGGTGAAACATTTTCCCCATTGGCAAGAATAATAAGATTCTTCTTACGACCTGTTATGTATACATAATTATCCTCATCAACATATCCCAAGTCCCCTGTCTTCAACCAACCATCCTCAAGTGTCTGAGAGGTTTCTTCCGGCATGTTATAGTATCCCATCATAACGCTGGAGCCTTTTACCCAGATTTCATCATCCACTATCTTGGCCTGACAGTTTGGCAAAAGTTTTCCAACAGAACCTACTCTGTTGTCCCATTCAAGATTATTACATATTACCGGCGAGCACTCTGTCATACCGTAACCCTGCAAAATAGTTATTCCATACTCTGCAAACTTCTCTACATACTTAGGATCAAGATATGCACCGCCGCTGCAAATAGTCTTTAACTTTCCGCCAAACGCCTGCTTAGCAATAAGCTTCTTTGGCAAAAGGTTACCTGCTGCCTCAAGCTTGTTATATATAGACTCAATAACCAACGGAACCATAAGAATAATTTCCGGCTGGAACAACTTCATGTTCTTCTGTACTCTCATAATAGAGTCATTAATACATACTGTCGAACCTACATAAAATCCCTTGAGAATATCCATAGTAAGACAGTACACATGATTTATCGGCAACAGTGTCATAGACACTATTCCAACCGGCAGCCTCATATCAAGACAGGTTGCATTATCAGTAAGATTACGGTTTGAAAGCATAACGCCCTTACTCTTACCTGTTGTACCGGAAGTAAAAAGAATGGTACAAAGTCCATCAGGGTCTATCTCTGTCTCATATTCTCCCTGATTGTTCTTAACCTCTTCATTCCATGAAAGTATATCCCCTTCTTTGGCCTCTGCCTGCATGGACATGATAAATCTGATATTCGGACAATTACTCTTCACAGCCTCAATTACATCTTTGCGAATCTCATCATATATAAGCATTTCCACATCTGCTCTTACAAGCAGTTCACAAATAGCCTCTGCCGGAAGCTGAACATCAATAGGAACAGCAACACTGGCACTACCTGTAATACCATAATAACTGACTATCCACTGATAGGTAGTTATACCAAGAATGGCAATGTGCTTTCCCTTTAATCCCATTGCTTCTATCATACGACTCACTGCCATAGCATCAGCATTAACCTGTGCATATGTTTTATCTTCAACCTCTTTACCTACCTTATATCGATAGGCCGGTTGCTGACCATAAGTCTCACTTCCATACTTCACAATATCCCTTATTGTCTGTACTGTCATATTCTCTCCTTTATCATCCGAATTACATCAAGGACTTAATATATTCTATGGCATCTCCTACAGTTTTAACCTGTACCACATCTCTTTCATTAACTTCAATATCGTATCTGTCCTCGATTTCACCAACAAGACTCATAAAGTCATATGAATTAAAGCCCAAATCCTCCATAAATCTTGCATCCTCTGTAACCTTCTCAGGTTCCACGTCAACATACTGACAAATAACTTCTTTCATTTCTTCTAACATCGTCTATTATCCTCCTAATTATGACCAGTCTATAATTTCGCCCACAGTTCTCTCGCAGTCTTCAACACCGTGGAATATAATTCTGCAAAGATAGAAATACACTTCCTGCAACTTCTCGAAAGTAACCACACCTGTCTGATGCTCAAAGCAGAAATCCAAACCGCCTTCCACATCATGACTTACCGTAAGATACAAAGTATGTGCACACGCACCGTTAGAATATCTCTTAACATTGTACTTAAAATCATCAAGTTTCTCTGCCCCCGGCATCTTCATAGCCATCGGCTGATATGTAAGTGCCAACGCTTCATAAGTCTGCCCATTCTCAAGTCCGTAATACTGCTTTCTGTATGCGTAGTACTCTGAAGGACTATAATTTGCATGTCTGAAATACTGATTCTGCATATCTCTAATCTTAAAGATACCCTCTAAAAATGTATCATCCCTTGAAACAATTGTTCTAAACGGAAAACTGTGTATTCTCGTTCCTCCACAACGCTTCTCCATCAAAGTTGCACGCCTTGCAATTGTTGTAGACACAGAAATATCATCCACTTCATTTTCCTTTTGAAGATATGTTCTAAGTCCCATAAGCAACAGGCAGGTAAGGGAAACATGATGCTTCTCACAAAACTTCAACAATCTCTCAGTCGGTTCCCACTCCAGATGGAAGTTGGCAAGATTTGCATCTACGTTATTAGAGGTATTAATAACTGCACGCTGATTAGGATTGCCTGTGCGCTCTCTCTCCGCAAGCAATTTCCCACGTCCGTAAATATCCGTAAATATCGGCTCAGACTCTTTAATAAGCTCCTCAAAGAACTCTCTGTCTCTTTGACTTGCTTTACTTCCGGCTTCATACTCAAGGTCTTTCTTCAACTGTTCAATATAAGAAGACATTTCCTTTGGATATGCAGTATCCTCAAGCACCTTCGTGCTGTATATCTCCATAACATCTTTAAGAAATACTATTAAAGACTGAGCATCCATAATCATATGGTTGACCTTTACATACATGCCATGAAAGCCTTCCGGCATCTTTATCATGACAATCTCATAAAGCGGAGTATCGTACATCTCAAACGGAGTGCTTGTCCACTCTGTCATCTTATCATGGGCATGATTTTCCTGCCAATGAGAAAAGTCAAAATGCTTCACTTCAATCTCTGCGTTCTTTGGAACATACTGAAAAGCATTGCCGTCCTTGTCCTGTGCAAACTGTACCCTTATTGACTCACAACGCTGTATAGCTTCTTTAATTGACTCCTCCAGCTTACTCCACTCAAGTTCCAACTGAATAACAAGGCTTGTACCTATGTTAAGCACCTGTTTCTTCGGACAATACTTCATACTGTAATAATGAAGTTTCTGTGCTGAAGTCAATTCATAAACTTTACATCCTTTTCTTGTCTTCATAGTACCTCCATTCTAATATGTACATTATATTATCTTTCCATAATCGGAAAAATGAATTCCTCAATTGAGCCCTCATACAATTCAGGATTCTTATAACAAGACTCCACGTGCCCGGCTCCTTCTATAATAACAAGTTTCTTTTCCGTTCTGCATGCATCATGCAAATCATACACCATAGAACACGGCACAAAAGAATCCTCATTACCATGCATAAACAATATAGGTATCTTTGATTTAGTAACCTCTATCTTGGCATTACATTCATCCAACCCATATCCTGCACGCCTCTGTACCATCTTATTAGAAATCTGCATAATAGGAAACGGTGGCAAATGATATGAATTCCACAGCACACTCGAGAATACTTCCCACGCTGATGTAAATGCACAATCCGAAACCGCGGCCTTAACCTGTGGTGGAAGCTCCAATCCGGTTGTCATAAGCACCGTAGAACCTCCCATTGAATCTCCGTGAAGAACTATCCTGCAATCTTCCCCATGCTTCTTCACCATCTCTTTAATCCAAAGCAATGCATCATGTCTATCAAGACAACCGAAACCAATATACTTACCTTCACTCTGACCGTGGGCTCTCTGGTCTACAAGCAACAGATTATACCCGTTAGCATGATAAAAAATAGCCAATGTAGAATAATCGTTACGACCTTCACTGGTATATCCATGAAAACATATGGCAATCTTTTTTGATTCCCTGCACGGAAAATATGTTGCATGCAATTTCAAGCAGTCTGCAGAAGTAATATACATATCCTCCTGCTCGTACTCATTAAGCTTTGCCTTGCACTCTCTAATGTGCGGGATATATGCATCCCAGTTAGTCCCTGACATCTTCTGGGTCTTTTCACGCTTAGCATTAGCGCGCACCATAACTTTATTAAAAAAATATGCTGAAATACCATATTCAACTGCTGCCAGCGCAATGCCTGCCGCTCCCAGTCCTGCCACCCATTTCAACCAACTCATTTTAAATAAACTCCTTCAACATCAATGCTTTCCCTAAATCGCCTTCAACCTTAAGCGAACCTGTAGTAAATGCTAATACCGGGTCAAGCTTGCCCTTAATTATTTTAAAAAGAATGTCTGCATTACATATAAACATAGCATCCCTGTCGTAATACTCATAAGGCTCAATATAAAGCGCGCCATCCTTTACTTCCACATAAAATATGCCCTCTCCCGCACCTGTTATGTTAAACTGATAAGCAAGATGCTCCTTAATCTTACTCACATTCGTCCCTTCGAATGTATCTCTGACTTTAGTAATAATTTCTTCGTATGTCATAATAACTCCATCCTATCCAATAGTTTGATTCCCTTACTTTCATAATACCACGAGAACCTTACCGTTTCAAGCGATTCGTGCCATATATATTTAACAATAAATATTAGAATAGTGCTGTAACATTTATCAAAAATGTCATAAAAATCGGCCATATATACAGATACGCAATCAATGCAATCTCGCAAATTGATAACATAACAAATGCACTGTTTTTTATCACACTATTATTTATAATTGC
>JAFQIQ010000215.1 GCA_017397445.1 Lachnospira sp. | reverse complement strand
TGTGGTTGCGCTGATGTATCTTTTGTATTTCAGATTTACACCGAAGCAGGGATATGTTTTAGTGCTTACAGTCATTATGTGCTGTATTAAGATGCCGTTTGTTTTGCCGATTGCGTTGGGACTTGCGTTAGGAGCATCTTCGGTGATACCGGTGTCATTTGGTATAATAATATATTATATAATAGAGACTGCCAGTGCATATGAGGTAGCTATTACTAATCAGGCTCCGGCAGACAGTTTCAAACAGATTTCCTTTATTGCGGATGCATTTATTGGAAACAGGGCATGGATGGTGCTTGTTATAGCATTTGCAGTGGCAATTATTGTGGTTTACTTTATTAAGAAGCTTACAGTTGATAATGCATGGACATATGCTATTATTTCGGGAACCGCTATTCAGTTTATATTACTTATAGCGGGAAGAATTGCATTTTCAGCAAAGATAGACTTAGTGTTTATGGTTATTGGAACACTTCTTGGTGCTGTGCTTGGATATGTCTGCCAGGTTGTTTTCTTCAGTCTTGATTATAAGAGAACAGAATATGTACAGTACGAAGATGATGAATATTATTACTATGTAAAGGCTGTGCCTAAGATTAATATCGCAGATGTGGATTTGCAGGTTAAGCAGATTAACAGAAAGAATACCAAGAAGACTAAGGATATTAATTCTATGAACAGAGCTGAAAAAGATAAGAAGAATACTGTGCCGGATTTGGAGGAAGAAGATATCTTTCTTTGATGCACATTTATGTATTAATGAAAGGAAAGGAGTAGAGCTATGATTATGGGTGACACTATGCTTCGTAAGTACTTGTCGAAGTTGTATCTTCCTAATATGCAATGGACGGATGTAATAGAGATTATTATTATTGCGTTTGTTCTGTATAATATTATGGTATGGATTAAGAATAGTAAAGCCTGGGTGCTGTTGAAGGGCATTATCGTGGTTGTAGCATTTGCTCTTTTAGCATATATTCTTAATCTTAGAACGATTCTTTGGATTGCCGGTAAGACTATTAGTGTTGGTGTTATTGCACTTGTAATCATATTCCAGCCGGAGCTTAGAAGAGCGTTGGAGCAGCTGGGACGTAAAAGAATTGTTTGGGGGCTTTTTAATTTTGGAGACGGTCACGATAAGGGAGAACGTTTCAGCAGTGACACCGTGAATGGACTTGTTGAGGCAGCATATGACATGGGAGCTGTTAAGACAGGTGCGTTGATTGTTATTGAGCAGGATATGCTTCTTGATGAGTACGCAAGGACCGGTATTGAGTTGGACGCAGTAGTGTCTGCTCAGTTGCTGATTAATATATTTGAACATAATACACCGCTTCATGATGGTGCGGTTATTATAAGGGGTAACAGAATTGTGGCGGCAACCTGTTATCTTCCGCTTTCGGATAACTCTACTATAAGTAAGGAGCTTGGAACTAGACATAGAGCGGGTTTGGGTATTAGTGAGAACACAGACAGTATGACTATTATTGTGTCAGAGGAGACAGGTATGGTTTCTTTGGCTGTTGGTGGCCAGCTTATACGCAATATTGATAAAGAGTCGCTTAGAAGCAAGTTGGAGTATGTAAGAAGAAAAACTATTGATGTAAAGTCTTTCAAGTTGTGGAGAGGAAGATTGAAGAATGAAGGAAAAAATATTTAAGAATATATCGCTTAAAATTCTTTCTGTATTATGTGCCATAGTTCTTTGGACGGTTATTGTTAATATATATGATCCGACTACCAGTGTCACTATAAGTAATGTTAGCGTTCAGCTTGTTAATGCTAATACACTTACTGATAAGGGTTATGCGTATGAAATAGTGGATGGCAGTAAAATCGCAGTATATGTCAGCGGACCGAAAAGTATTATAACGGATATCAAGTCAAGTGATATTGTGGCGACAGCTGATTTGTCGAAGATTACAGCATTTGCAGATTATGCTGATATCGATGTGAAAGTTATAAAGGATGGCGTAGTTATCACTAATATTGAGGTTACTCCAAAAACTACAGCCATAAAGCTGGATATAGAGAATAGAGAGTCTAAGGAATTTGCTATCAGGACAGAGGTGACAGGAAGGCCGGCGTCAGGATATGTTCTTTTGAACAAGAAGATTACACCGGAAACCGTGAAGATAACAGGACCGGCATCTGAGATTGCAAAGATTGACCATGTTAAGGCTATATGCGATGTAAGCGGTATTAAAGCGAGTACAACTAAGAAATCAGCTATAGTACTGTATGATGTTAACGGTAATGAGATTGTAACTGACAAGTTTGATATTGGAATAGAAGAAGTTTCCTTTGAGTTGAAAGTCGGAGTGTCAAAGACTGTTTCGGTTCAGTGTGCGGGAACGGAAGGAAAGGTTGCTGACGGATATATATTCATGGGCGCCAGTCCTAATGTTAAGGAGGTTACATTGGTTGCAACGGACGCGTCATTGCTGGATAATGTAACGGATATTACAATTCCAAGTTCGGCAGTTAATATAGCAGGACTTAGGGAGAATTCGTCAGTTAGTATTAATTTGAATGCGTATGTGCCGACCGGTGTTACATTTGTAGCTAATGAAAATATTAACGTCAATATTTTTGTTGAGAAACGCGTCAGCAAGCAGGTTTATGTTTCGGCAGCAGGAATAAAGGTTAATAACTTAAAGAATGGTCTTTCGGCTGTTGTTTCAGGTGAGGATGCAATAAAGGTTACGGTTTCAGGAACAAGCGCTAATATAGCCAAGGTTACATCAGGTAATATTGCCGCAAGTGTTGATTTGAGTAATCTTTCAGCAGGTACACATTCTGTTGTATTGAACCTGAGTACCAATGTGGATTGCAAGATTGATGGCGACTATAAGGTTCTTGTTGTAATTACTGATAACAGTGTTGAGGGCAGGACAGGTCAGGAGTAGTTATGGTTAGTGAAACAGTAGTTATAGAGAGTGCATTGGGAGTACATCTAAGGCCGGCAACGGCGATGTGCGATCAGGCGGTCCGCTTTAAATCGAAAATACATTTTACTTACAAAGACGGAAAAACAGCCAACGCTAAAAGCGTTATTTCGATATTGGCTTCAGGGATACGATGCGGTGAACAGATAGAGATTGTTGCCGAGGGACCTGATGAAGAAGAAGCATTGCGGGCAATTGTCAAAGCATTTAAAGAATCGTTAATGAATGATTGATTTAAGTCTGCAAAAGTAGTATAATTGTCGTATACGTAACGTGTATATGCCGAGTTCGGCAACAATATAAAGAGAGAGAGGTATATCTATGGGTTACATGGAAACTTACAAGGCATGGTGTGCCAATGAGTATTTTGATGAGGCAACACGCAAGGAGCTTGAGTCGATTGCTAACGACGAGAAAGAGATTGAGGACAGATTCTATAAGGATTTGGAGTTTGGTACAGGTGGTCTTAGAGGCGTTATTGGTAACGGAACTAATCGTATGAATATGTACACAGTTAGAAAGGCAACACAGGGTCTTGCTAACTTTATTATCAAGGAGAATGCAGCAGACAGAGGAGTAGCAATTGCTTACGACTCAAGAAGAATGTCTCCGGAGTTTGCTGATGAGGCGGCTCTTTGCCTCGCAGCTAATGGTATTAAGGCGTATGTATTCTCTACACTTCGTCCTACACCGGAGTTATCATTTGCATTGAGAGAGCTCGGATGTATAGCCGGTATTGTTGTAACTGCAAGTCACAACCCACCGGAGTATAACGGATATAAGGTATATTGGGAGGATGGCGCACAGGTTACAGCTCCTAAGGATGTGCAGATTATTAACGAAGTTAATGCTGTTACAGACTATAATGAAGTTAAGACTATGGATATTGACGAGGCTAGAGCATGCGGCCTTTACAATGTTATCGGTTTTGACATGGATGACAAGTACATTGCAGCTCTTAAGAAGCAGTGTATTAATGGTGATGTTATTAAGCAGGTTGCAGATGATATTAAGATTGTATACACACCATTTAACGGAACAGGTAATGTTCCTGTAAGAAGAATATTAAAGGAGCTTGGCTTCAAGCATGTATATGTGGTTCCTGAGCAGGAGAAGCCGGATCCTAACTTTACAACACTTGATTATCCTAACCCTGAAGATCCTAAGGCGTTTGAGTATGCGTTGAAGCTTGCTAAGGAGAAAGATGCAGACATCGTTCTTGCTACTGACCCTGATGCAGACAGACTTGGAATATATGCTAAGGATTCTAAGACAGGGGAGTATATGCCATTTACAGGTAATATGTCAGGTATGCTTATTGCAGAGTATCTTCTTTCACAGCGTAAGGAGAAAGGAACACTTCATGATAACGGTGCATTTGTAAAGACAATTGTTTCTACTAATATGGCAGATGCCATTGCTGCTGAGTATAATATTAAGCTTATTGAGGTTCTTACAGGATTTAAGTTTATCGGTGAGCAGATTAAGCTTTTTGAGCAGCAGGGAACTTATGAGTATGAGTTCGGTTTCGAGGAGAGTTATGGTTGTCTCGTTGGTACTCATGCAAGAGATAAGGATGCTATTGTAGCAGTTATGTCACTTTGTGAAGCGGCAGCTTATTATAAGTCAAAGGGCATCACACTTTGGGATCAGATGATTAATATCTTTGATAAGTATGGCTACTATAAGGAAGGTCAGGTAGCTATTACTATGAAGGGTGCTGAAGGCGCTGCTAAGATTGCACAGATGATGGATGATTTGAGAGCTGATACACCTAAGAAGTTTGGTGCATGGGATGTTCTCGAAGCTAGAGATTACAAGAAAGATGAATGTGTTAATATGACAACAGGAGAGAAGACAAGCACAGGTCTTCCAAGCTCTAATGTTCTGTATTATGCACTTAGTGATAATGCATGGTGCTGTGCAAGACCATCAGGTACAGAGCCAAAGATTAAGTTCTATGTAGGCGTAAAGGGTACCAGCCTGTCTGATGCAGAAGAGAAACTTGAGGCGCTTAGAGCGGCGGTTATGGAAGTTGTTGGACAGTAATCATAGTGAAAGATTTTAATTCAACATTTTTTAACAAGTAAAACACAATATGAACACATTTCGTTGGTAGACTATGAAACGTAGACGGGATGTGTTCATTTTCGTTTGAAAGGAGAGTGTAAGGATGTTTGATAATGATATGAATAACAACAGTAATGAATCAATTAATCAGACCGATGTTAATACAACAGATAACAATTACAATCAGTTTGCGTATGGTCAGCCGGCGTACACTAATAATGCATATAATCAGCAGTTTTACAGCTATGGCAACAACACTGCTAACACAGAAGGAGAGGCACGATCATACTCTTCAACGGCTGCAACAAAGAAGAAAAAAGAAAAAAAGTCTTCAGGTGCAGTTGGAAGATTTTTCAAGAAGGTTGCAATTATTATAGCTTCAGGGGTGCTTTTTGGAGCAGTTGCAGGCGGTGTTATGGTAGGGATTTATCATGTAGGCGTGCCACAGAAAGAGGAAGGAATAGACAAGGAAACAACGCCGGATATAGATATTCCGCTGGTGGGAGATTCTATAAGTTCAGTTTCTCCGGAGCAAAGCGATTCGGATGGCTCGGCGGTGGCTAAGATGGATGTGTCAGCAGTGGCAGAGGCAGTTATGCCGGCTATGGTGGCACTTCAGGGAACAGTGACAACCTCATCTTCATCATATCCGTTCGGAGGGTATGGAAGTTATGAGTCTAAGACTAGTGGAACGGGTATTATCGTCGGTAAGAATGATACGGAGCTATTGGTTCTTACGAATCATCACGTAATTGATGATGTTAATAATCTCGAATGCGTATTTGCAGACGGAAAGACAGTATCCTGTGTAGTAAAGGGATCTAAGGCAGACAAAGATATTGCCGTGGTAGCGGTGACATTAAAGGATATAGAAGCATCTACTTTAAAAGCAATTGCAATAGCAGAATTGGGAGATTCTGACAGCGTTGTGCTTGGACAGGAAGTTGTGGCTATTGGTAATGCCCTGGGTGAGGGACAGTCGGTAACAGATGGTATAATTAGTGCAATTAACAGATCTATCACTGTTGATAATGTAACCTTTGAAGGCTTGTTTATGACTAATGCGGCTATCAACTCAGGTAACAGTGGCGGTGCATTGCTCAATGCGGACGGTAAGGTTATAGCGGTTAATTTTGCAAAGACATCGTCTGACGGCGTTGAAGGCATGGCATATTCAATTCCCGTATCTAATATTAGAGATCTTATTGATACTCTTATGAATAAGGAAACCAGAAAGAAGGTAAGTGCTGAGGAAGCCTCAAGTATGGGTATCAGTGGAGTTGATATTACAAGTGCACTTTCGTCTTACTACGGTTTCCCACAGGGCGTTCAGATACGTTCTGTTGTGGAGGGGTCAGCTGCTCAGAAGGCAGGCTTGGACAAGTATGACATAATCGTGGGCTTTGATGATCAGACAGTATCGTCTATGGCGGGGCTACAGTCAATACTCCAGTATTACAAGGCAGGAGAGACTGTAAAGATAGAGTATTATCAGTTAGACGGTAATAAGTATGTTTTAAAGACAGTGGATATTACACTGGATAAGAAGAATAAGTAGCTTATTGAAATATTAGCGGGATGTGCCATATGCTTTGGTCCGGATGAAAGCGGGACTGTAAGATATACAGGCACATCCCATTTATGTTGCAGTATTTTATAAAGTCTCATTTTATAATTCTTTAAGTCTTTCTTACTTGTAAAATATGTAGAAAGTATGTATACTGTGGAGTGTGGATTTTGCAATAAGATAATTTAATGCTGTTGCGATGCAATATCAGCAGTGGCAGAAATGAGGGAATTAATGAGTAGTATGGATAATAATGTTGATAATATTGACGAAAAAGAGAATAAGGAAAATGTAGAGGGCACAACTAAGGATTCAAGCGATAATGATGAGTATGAGAAGGTTTGTGCCATATGTCGACGCACTGAGAGCAGAGCGGGTAAGATGATTGCTATGCCGGGGAATATGAATGTATGTCCTGATTGTATGCAGAAATCTTTTGATGCAATTAACAGCAGTAATATCAATTATGATGATATGTTTAAGAATATGGGTGGTGATTTAGGCAGTTTCATGTTTGGCGATTTAGGCAACATGAATAATGAGATTCCTAAGAAGCAGAAGTTAAAGAAAAAGAAGTCTGACGAGCCGAAGAAACCACTTATTGATATGAAGGATATGCCGGCGCCGCATCAGATAAAGGCTATGTTAGATGAGTATGTGGTTGGTCAGGAATATGCCAAAAAAGCACTTTCAGTTGCGGTGTATAACCATTACAAGAGAATTGCCGCAGGAACAACCGGTGAGGTTGAGATAGAAAAATCTAACGTGCTTATGATTGGTCCAACAGGTAGTGGTAAAACATATCTTGTACAGATGCTTGCAAAAATTCTTAAAGTGCCATTGGCAATTACTGATGCTACATCTCTTACAGAAGCAGGTTATATAGGCGATGATGTGGAAAGTGTAGTTTCCAAGTTGCTTGCAGCTGCAGATAATGATGTTGATAAGGCAGAGCAGGGCATTATATTTATTGATGAAATTGATAAGATTGCTAAGAAGAAAGAAACCAGAAGCAGAGATGTAAGTGGTGAATCCGTACAGCAGGGATTGCTTAAGTTATTAGAGGGCAGTGAGATAGAAGTGCCGGTAGGTGCCACAAGTAAGAATGCAATGGTTCCGTTGGCAACTGTTAATACCAAGAATATACTGTTTATATGTGGCGGAGCATTTCCGGAGCTTGACAATATAATTAAGGAAAGACTGAATGAACAGAGTACTATTGGATTTATTGGTGAATTAAAGGACAAGTATGATGATGACCCTAATATATTCAGACATGTTCAGTCAGAGGACCTTAGAAACTTCGGAATGATACCGGAGTTTCTCGGACGACTTCCTATTGTGCTTTCCTTGGAGGGACTTACAAAGGAAATGCTTGTAAAGATTATGAAAGAGCCTAAGAACGCAATCTTAAAGCAGTATGTGAAGTTGTTGGCTATGGATGAGGTGGAACTTAGATTTGCACCGGAAGCACTTGAGATGATAGCAGAAAAGGCTATGGAGAGAAAGACAGGTGCACGAGCACTCCGTTCCATACTTGAAGAATATATGCTTGATATTATGTATGAGATACCTAAAGATAGCAATATTGGAAGCGTAACAATTACTAAAGAGTATATTGATAAAACGGGAGCGCCTCTTATAGGTCTTAGAGGATACGACGTTCCACAGTTAAATGGTTAAATGATATGTTAGAGAATGACGTAGGAATAACAAAATTTCTGCGTCATTTTTATATGTGCGAGGGGCGCGTTCTAACTTATTGGCAGGGTGCATATATAAATAGCAATACAGACATAAGGTAGGGATGTTGTTGAATTGCAGTGAAATGATAGTGTCGGAGGATATACAGGATTTTATTATTGAGTATACGGCGAGAGGGTTTGAGTTGAACGATATAAGTGATGAAGTCTGTTTTCAGCCAGTCAACGAAAATTGGGAAATAGGTTATGCAAAGTTACCGGTGCAGTATAGGATGAATGTAAGTGAATTGGGTTATCATACCATTCCTAAACTATATGGGCTGATGGATACCACAAGTATGGATGCATCGGGTATAACAGCCACACTTAATCAGCCTTTTTTAAATGTGGCAGGACAGGGAACTATAATAGGGATTATAGATACGGGCATAGATTATACATTGGATATATTCAAGTTTTCACCGGTGGATACTAAGATTGGCGTAATATGGGATCAGACTATCCATACGACGAAAGAAGAAAGAACCATTCAGGAACAGGTGTTTCGCAGGGAGCTGGAGGAAGATGACGCAGCCTACAATTATGGGACTATGTATATAAAAGAACAAATAAATGAGGCTCTCAGTGTTATAATGGAGGGCAATGATCCGTATGAAATTGTACCATCGAAAGATGAAAGTGGGCATGGAACGTATATGGCAGGGATAGCTGCAGGGAACACCGTGCAAAATGTGTCAACTGATTTTACGGGAGCTGCGCCTATGGCAGAACTTGCAGTTGTGAAGCTTAAACCTGCAAAACAGTATCTTAGAGATTATTATTTGATAAAAGAAGAAGCGGAAGCTTATCAGGAAAATGATATTATGCTGGCGGTAAGCTTTCTTTTAAAATATGCACAGCTTCGAAAATTGCCTCTTGTTATATACATAGGACTTGGAACGGGTTCGGGACCGAGGCTTGGAGCAACACCATTGGGGGCTGTGTTGTCGGATGCAGCTGAGATTCCTAATATCGTGGTAGTGACAGCTATTGGTAATGAGGCTAATGAAAGGTTGCATGTGTTTGGAAGAATTAATGATATGAGTGAACCTGGAATAATAGAAATTAACGTAGGAGAAGGGGAACGTGGTTTTGTGATGGAGGTCTGGGCAAGTACGCAGGATGTACTTTCGGTTTCTTTAGTATCACCCTCTGGTGAAACTATTCCAAGGATTCCGGCTCGTCCCGGAAGTAGTAATGTATTCAGGTTTCTGTTGGAGGGGACGGAAGTTTCTGTGGATTATAGAGTGGTGGAAACACTATCGGGTTTTGAACTGGTATTTATAAGATTTGATGCGCCGACGCCGGGTATATGGAGAGTTAATGTGTATAGCATAACTAATATTGAGGGAGTGTATAATGCCTGGATGCCTATAAGGGAATTCTTAAGTGGCGATACATTTTTACTGGGAGCCAGTCAGACTACAACCTTGTTAGAGCCGGCAGCAGCACCGGCTGTTATAACGGTTGGGGCCTATGACCATATTACAGAGGCCGGTTTTATAGACAGTAGTCGTGGATATACGGCACAGGGTCAGGTTAAGCCTGACTTAGTTGCTCCGGGGGTAAATGTGTACGGTCCAATGCCTAATGGGGGATACATATATAGAAGCGGAACATCAGTGGCAGCAGCCCATGTGGCAGGAGCGGCAGCATTATTATTGTGTTGGGGAGTTTATTATGAATACCTGCCGTTTATGGGAACTAATGATGTGAGATATATATTGATTAGAGGAGCAAAGCGTGATATGCAGGAGAGTTATCCCAACAGAATTATGGGATATGGAAAACTGGATTTGATAGAATCCTTCAGACAGCTCAGGGTGACATAGGTCCGATTGTGTTTGCAAAGCGTGGGTAAGTGTGGTAGATTAGATATGCGTAGATTTGATGACTAATGAATTACAAGGGAGAATGGTTATGGCATATAAAGCAATTGCGTTAGATTTAGATGGAACACTTATGGATAGTAATAAGAAACTGTCAGAAGTTAATAAGGAGACTATATGGAAAGCACTTGATAAGGGCGTTACAGTTATACTTGCATCGGGAAGACCGTTGTTTGGTGTAATGCCGGTGGCGGAAGCTTTGGAGTTTCAGAAGCGTGGTGGTTATGTGCTTGCATATAATGGCGGACAGATTGTAAACTGCAGGAATGGTGAGACTACTTACAGCAGGGAGATACCGCAGGAATGTATATCTGATATATGTAGAATTGCAAGAGCGTGCAATGTACAGCCGTTAACGTATTTTGAGGACAGAATTCTTGCAGAGAGTGATACGGATGAGTATGTTATAAAGGAAGCTATATGTAATAGTGCAAAGATTAAGGTGATTGACGATATTGTAGCCTTTGTTGATTATACGGTTGCGAAGTTTTTGGTAGTTGGTGAACATAGTAAACTGTTGCCGGTTCAGGAAAAACTTAATGAAATTCATGGAGATAAGCTTGATATATTCTTTTCAGAGGAATATTTTCTTGAAATCGTTCCTAAAAATGTTGCAAAAGACGCATCGTTAGCAGCACTTCTTGATATTCTGGGAATAAAGCAGGAGGAGTTAATTGCCTGCGGTGATGCCATGAATGATGTTTCGATGATTAAGTATGCAGGGCTGGGAGTAGCCATGGATAATGCTTATCCGAACATTAAGGAGTATGCAGATTATATAGCACCGTCCAATAATGACAATGGCGTGGCTTATGTAATTGAAAAATTCATGCTGTAATGAGCAGGCAATATGCCTACTCATTAAGCGTTGAATTTATTAGTTTAATAGCTTCATTCACACTGTTGTAATCGGGAATAACAACATTAACATTTTTCAGGCCGGAAAGAGTGCAATCTTTTTTGACATCCATATCCAGTGCAGTTACACCATAGGTATCGATTGTCCATGGGGTCGGATTGGCAATCTGGGCACGAATCAGGTCTGACATAGCAGAAGTTGGCATATTGGTTGCAACCATTTTCGATACAGCGTTGAGAACAGAAGCGTAGTTTGCAAGAATTGCGGCAGAGGTTGCTTTATCAATTATTGCGGATATGGCAGCCTGTTGGTTGCGTCCCCGTTGGAAATCGCCGTCTGCAAAGGCATTGCGCTCTCTGACAAATGCCAGTGCTTTTGCACCATCGCAGTAGTTTTTTCCTTTGATGAAATGGTGTTTATTTGCAACATTTTCGCCTGAGGTGGTGAAGTCGACTTCTGAATTAATTGTAATTCCGCCAAGAGCATCAATTATATCGATACATCCTGTGAAATTGACTTTGCAGTAATAGTCAATTTCAGTCTTATATAGATTTTCTAAAGCCTGTATAGAGGCGCCGGTGCCGTAGTTGCCGGCGTGAGTCAGCTTGTCGGTACCGCTTTTTCCATCCTGATTATATATTGTAATAAAGTAATCTCTGGGAGTTGATACAAGGAGAATATGTTTTGTTTTAGGATTTACTACAGCAAGTATATTCACGTCACTTCGACCGGTGTCGGTTATGGAGCCGGTGGTATCGTTACCTGAAAGGTATGCTATAAATGGTTTGTCTGTTATGCTGTCTGTGCTTGTATCACTGTTTCTTTCGATGGTTATGGCTGTTTCTATGGATACAGTATGAATTATTTTTGTTCCTCTCTTGAACTCCTTGTGCTCATCGCAAATCATTTCATAATTACTCTCACTGAGGAAAATGATATTGTCTTTTTTCTTCCCTTTGTTA
>JAFQIQ010000214.1 GCA_017397445.1 Lachnospira sp. | reverse complement strand
CTGGGAAGACTACAAAGAATTAATAGACAATATCCTGACATCTTTAATCACACAGGGGAAAGGAATTGAAATCAACACTTCAAGTCTTACCAAGGGACTACATTCAACCAACCCCTGCTCAGGTATAATAAGACGTTATAAAGAACTTGGTGGTGAAATAATAACTATAGGCTCAGACGCCCATTGTCCTGCAAACATTGCTTCAGAATTTGATAAAGCCAAAGATATTCTTACGGATGCAGGTTTTAAATACTACACGCACTTTATAGAGAGAACACCTCATTTTATTAAATTATAATTCTATGTATCAGGGACTTTTGAAGAATCTTTTTTCAAAAGCCCCTATTTTTATACATTATTCCATTCAGTATTCATACTTCGCAATTTAGCCACATTCTGTTTTAAACATTCAATAACATAATCAATTTCCCTCTTTGTTATTTTTTCATTAATTGTAAAACGTACTGAACCATATGCCAACTCATCCGATAATCCTATGGACTTTAGTACGTGGGACGGCTCTGATGACACAGATGAACAGGCTGATCCGGCCGATGCACATATCCCCTGTCTGTCAAGCATTAATATCAACGTAGCACCGTCCACATACTCAAAACTAAAATTCATATTGCCAGGTAATCTCTTTTGACTATGCCCGTTAAAATGTACGCCTTTTATTTCCCTTAATACCCTGTCTGTCATATAATCACGCATTTTCCTCTCATATTCCGTACGAACCTTCATATTATCAACAGCTATCTTCGTCGCTTTTGCAAGCCCTATTATCCCCGCCACATTTTCAGTGCCTGCCCTTAGTCCCATTTCCTGACCTCCACCATTAATAAACGGTTTTCTCAGCTTATCCTTTTCAACATATAAAAATCCGACTCCTTTAGGACCGCTAATTTTATGGCCACTGGCACTAAGCATATTTATATTCATAGCTTTAACGTCAATATCTATATTAGTAAATGCCTGTACCGCATCTGTATGAAATAAAACTCCGTACTCCCGGGTTATAGCACCAATATCCTTAACAGGTTGTAATGTACCAATTTCATTATTGGCAGCCATAATCGATACCAACACAGTATCCGGACGTATAGCTTTCTCCACGCTTTTTGCTGTCACAATACCATCTTTATCCGGTTTCAGTTTAGTTACTGCAATCCCCTGACTTTGCAACTGTTCACAAGATTTAAGTATTGCATGATGCTCCATCTGTGTAGTTATTATATGTCCTCTACCACGCTCTAAACAAGACATTTTTAACGCCCAATTATCACTCTCAGTTCCTCCCGATGTAAAATATATTTCTTCCGGCAATGCATTAATAGCAGCGGCAACAACTGCTCTGGCATCCTCAATATCCCTCTTAACATTTTTAGAAAATGTATATATACCCGAAGGATTACTATATCGATTACTCATATATGGTATCATAGCATTCACGACTGCCGGGTGTACTTTTGTAGTTGCCGCATTGTCCATATATATCATATATCAACCCCCATTTTTAATTACCCACTAATATTATATTCAACTTGAACATATATTGATATTAACTGTCTTGTATTTGGTAGCATTATGAAAATTAATATTAAAAACACTCTTATCAAAGGAACTATGATTCTCACCCTTGCAGGCATTCTCAGCCGGATACTCGGTTTTTTTTACAGAATATATCTGACACGAACCATTGGAGCTGAGGGTATCGGACTTTTTCAACTTATAACACCTGTTATGGGCATAGTATTTGCGTTATGTTCATCCGGTGTACAAACAGGCATATCTAAATTTGCGGCTACAAGCAAAAAGGGAACCGAGTGGCTTATTGCCGGCCTGCTTATTTCTCTTCCGCTCTCCATTCTGTCAGCAATAACTGTTTATATAGGGGCCGATTATATTTCTTCACATATTCTGCTTAATCCGGAGTGCAGTAACTTATTACGTATAATGGCCGTTTCGTTCCCTTTTTCTGCATTTCATAATTGTATAAACGGATTTTACTACGGAAAAAAATGTGCCATTGTTCCTGCTTTTTCACAATTATTTGAACAGCTAATAAGAATCGGTGTTGTATTTTTATACGCTGATTATTGTTTAAAACTTAATATCCATGTTACGGTTACTTGTGCAATTTACGGTAATATCGCCGGAGAATTGGCTTCATGTCTGTTTTGTATAATCGTCCTTGTAATACATAAACATTTTATCTTTTCTATTAAGAAAACCTTTTTACATACTCAGACAATTTTAAAATTCTCCACACCTCTTACCTTCAATAAATTATTAATGCATCTTTTACAAAGTGGAGAAGCAATACTTATTCCTGCCCAGCTACTTGCTTTCGGCCATAATCAGGCCGAAGCCCTGAGCATATATGGTGTACTTAACGGAATGGTTCTTCCATTGATACTATTTCCATGTGCCATAACCAACTCCCTATCAGTTATGCTTTTACCTGAAATATCACATGCACAGGCACATGAAGATGAACGAATGATTATACGTACAATAAAAAGTTCCGTGTACCTATGCGTTATCATGGGAATAATAAGCACACTTCTATTTATATTTTACGGTGCTTCCATTGGTTCCGCCATATTTGATGAGCCTCTAGTTTACACCTTTTCACTAGTAATAGCATGGCTCTGTCCCTTTGTATATCTTACCACCACATTGGGAAGTGTGCTAAACGGGTTGGGTTTTACAACTACTACCTGCATCCATAATATATTATGTATCATCATAAGAATCACTGCACTAATTCTTTTTGTTCCTAAATACGGAATTACAGGATACCTAATTGGTCTTCTTTGTGCACAGATATTTATATGTTTCGCTCACTACATAAAAATAAGCCGTATGTTCAGCCTTTCACTTAACACATACGACTTAATACTTATCCCTCTGCTATATTGCCTAATAGCAGTTGGAATGTCACTGATTGTTTATGATATACTGTGTTACTTTAACATCTTTTCTCTCACAATCACACAATGCATCTGCGCCTGCATAGCCGGTCTGATTGCATTGATACTAATATATCACTCTAAAAAATATAAGAAACTATGAATATATACTGTTTAGATCTATAGTCGCATCAAGAATAGACGGAGCACTATTCCAACGCTCCCTATTGTCGGCATACATATCCAAAAGCCAGTCAATAGCCTGAGTTCTTCCCTCTTCCGTCTTTTCAAACTCGCAGCTTAATATCTCTTCTTTTGGCGTGGCATCATAACCATATGGTGCCTGCCATGCATATGCAGCAAGCTTAAAATCAGGCTTCTCACCTATTCTTTTAATCATATATCTCATTCCCTGATGCTCACCACTATACACACCACCATAATTAAAATAATTAAGGGGCATAATCTCGTTATGATCTATCATACAACTTCTCTCTTTTCTTTTTTATATAATCTGTTACAATGTATTATATCATATTTTTGTCTTTCTTAAAAGGGGGGATTAACATGTCAGATAATAATCTTATATTTCATATTGATGTAAACAGTGCATTTCTTTCATGGGAAGCCTGTAAACGACTGCAGAAAGACCCGGAGGCGGTTGATATACGAAATATCCCTGCTGTTATCGGTGGTGACGAAAGCCGACGTCATGGCATAGTTCTTGCCAAATCCGTTCCTGCAAAACGTTATGGAATTAACACAGCAGAACCCCTTGCTTCTGCACGGAAAAAATGTCCTGACATAATGATTATTCCACCTGATTTTTCACAATATGTATTATGTTCCAATGCATTTATAAGCTATCTTAACGAAGTTGCCCCTGTAGTTGAACAGTACAGTATTGACGAGGCATTTTGCGATATGAGCGGTACTTCCACCCTATATGGTGACCCTATAGAATTTGCCCATAAGATGAAGGATGAAATATATAATCGTTATGGTTTTACGGTTAACATCGGAATATCTACTAACAAACTGCTGGCAAAGATGGCTTCCGATTTTCAGAAACCTAATAAAGTCCATACGTTATTTCCTGATGAAATACAAACTAAAATGTGGCCACTGCCTGTCAATGAACTTTTCTCCGTTGGCAAATCCACTGCAGCAAGACTTCTCTCACTTGGTTTTCACACTATTGGTGATATTGCACGATGTGACAAAACCTTGCTTATATCACATTTTAAGAAACACGGTGAAACCATATGGAATTATGCTAATGGAATAGACTCCGGCGATATGACACGCCCTTCCACCACCAAAAGCTTTGGTAATTCTATTACACTTAGCTATGATGTAACAGATGAATCTACTGCACACATGATACTTCTGTCTTTGTGCGAAACCGTTGGTGCAAGAATACGTGCTGACAAATCCCATATTAGTGTTGTAAGTGTAAATATAACAGATTCTGAATTTAATAATCAGTCAAAACAGTGCACATTGCCTCAGTCTACTAATATAACAGAAGATATTTACCATACTGCATTAAAGCTTTTTAATGAACTTTGGAACAATAAACCTATCAGACTACTTGGTGTTTCAACTTCACACGCTACAGATACCACAGCCGCACAAGTCAGTTTATTTAATAATCCTCAAAACGAAAAGCTGGCAAAACTAAACAGTGCTGTTGACAAAATCCGCGAAAAATATGGTGAAGACAGCATTAAAAGAGCACGCTTCATAGGAAGTGATTATACCCATATGACCGGTGGACTTAATAAAGAAAAAAGGCAATAGAGTGATGAACGCATCACTCTTCTGCCTTTCCAAAAAACTTTATTAATGAACTCACTAAATACAAAACCGCCAGAAGCAATGGAACCCCTGCAATAATTCCACCTAATATGGAGAAAATATTATAAGACATCGCCATAACTACCGCATTAATAACGCAAATAACTATTGCTATCACCCCAAATACAATGCATCTCTTATTAGCAGCCACATCATAATCCTGTGCATTCATAGCACCGTAAAATCCAAACACACATAATGCAATTCCTGAACACAAAACATACAACCAGAACAAAGTCTGTAATTTGGTCTGCATACTGTATTCAGTGCTAAACATAGAATCCTGCATAAAAAACATTCCTGCAACTGCTGTTACAATTCCTACAAGTACCACAAGCACTGAAGTTGTCTTTAGTATCATTCCTCCGATTTCTTTCATAACTTGTCCTTTCTAAACACTTACTCCCACTCATATGGCGTGCTCTGATATACATAATAATTCAACCAGTTAGTATAGAGATTATTTGCATGACTTCTCCATGAAAGCAACGGTTTTCTGCAACAATCATCCTCCGGATAATAATTCACCGGAATATCCGGTTCTATCCCCTTTTCTATATCTCTTTTATACTCCTGATCCAATGTCATTCTGTCGTATTCCGGATGTCCCATAACAAATATTTGTTTGCCGGATTTCTCCATAACTATATAAACACCGGCATCCTTAGAATCAGCCAGCACTATAAGGTTTGGATTATTAAGCACATCCGCCCTACAGGCTTCTGTATATCTTGAATGTGGTGCTGCAAACACGTCATCAAAACCTCTTACAAGGGGTTCTTTTCGATTCATAACCTTATGATTATACACTCCCGACAATTTCTTTGGAAGCATATCCTTTTTAACTCCATAGTGATAATAAAGTCCGGCCTGAGCTCCCCAGCATATATGGAATGTGGAAGTAATATTAGTTTTACTCCACTCCATAACCTCCGAAAGCTCATCCCAGTAATCAACCTGTTCAAAATCCATCTTTTCAACCGGAGCACCTGTAATAATCATACCATCAAACTTGCGCTTCTTAACTTCAGAAAATGGTACATAAAACTTCTTTAAATGTGAAGCAGACGTATTCTTTGACACATGACTTTCAAGCTGCATAAAAGTTATATCAATCTGCAACGGTGTATTTGAAAGACCTCTTAACAACTGAAGTTCTGTATCCTGCTTAATAGGCATAAGATTAAGAATAACGATTCTTAACTCTCTGATTTCCTGTGTCAAAGCCCTGCTTTCATCCATTACAAATATATTTTCTTCTTCAAGCTCTGCCTTTGCCGGCAAATCACTCTGTATTCTAATAGGCATACAACTACCACCTTTCACTTTAAATTCAACTTATGAAGGATATATTACATCAAATCCTCTTTTCCTGCAAGCACAAGAAACTCCTCTTCTGTAATAACAGGCACACCAAGTTTGGCAGCAGTCTTATTCTTCGATGAGCCCGAAGTGCTGTCATTGTTAATCAGATAGCTTGTATTACCGGTAACTGAGCCGGTAACCTTTCCTCCCAAACTCTCTATAAGCTCCTTTAAAGCATTACGGTTTGCAAAATGTGTCACCGAGCCTGTAATTACAAAAGTCTTGCCCTCAAGCACCTGCTCTCCGTCAACTGCATCATCCTCCACTGAGAGCTCCTGCAAAAGAGCTTTAAACAATTCAACATTCTTATCATTCTCAAAATACGATACAAAAGAGTCCGCAATCACCGAACCAATACCGTCAACAGTTTCAAGGGTCTGTCTGTCAGCACTGACAATACTTTCTGCGTCAGCCCCAATTGCCTTTACTATCATCTTGGCATTAGATAGTCCAACATTAGATATTCCGAGACTGTAAATTAATTTAGGCATGGTTGTATCTCTTGACTTTTCTATTGCATTTATTAAATTGTCATAAGACTTAACCCCAAAACCTTCCATATTAACAATATCTTCTCTATATCTGTCCAAATGATATAAATCAACAAAGGTCTTTAAAAATCCGTTCTGAACAAACTTTTCAAGTGTAGCTTCCGACAAACCATCAATATTAACAGCATCTCTCGAAACAAAATGCGAAAAACTCTTAACATGCTTCGCCTGACAATCAGGATTCACACAATAAAGCGACTTAACATCATTCTGCTGCTCTATCTTAGTTTCTCCACCACAAACCGGACATATCTTAGGAATCTCCATATTACCGCTTCGTGTCTTATTGTCGGCAATCTGCGGAATAATCATATTCGCCTTAAAAACAGATATAGTATCACCTATTCCTAATTCCAGACTTTCCATAACACTTATATTATGAACGCTTGCTCTGCTTACCAAAGTTCCCTCAAGCTCTACAGTATCAAATATTGCAACCGGATTAATAAGTCCTGTTCTTGATGCAGACCACTCGATCTCTCTAAGCACTGTATCAGCAGTCTCATCAGTCCATTTGAATGCCATAGAATTACGTGGAAACTTAGCTGTTCTTCCAAGAGATATACCATACTCGATATCATCATAAGTTATAACAAGACCATCTGATGGAAAATCATTGCCTGCAACAGCCTTTTCAAACTCCTCTATAGCAATTATAAGATTATCCTTCGTGACAACCTTATAATCCACAACCTCAAAGCCCTGTGTTTTCAGCCACTCATACTGATACTTTCTTGAATTTCTAAAATCCACACCGTCTGCTGACACCAGAGAAAACGCATAAAATCTTACATTGCGCTCCGCCGTTACTTTATTATTAAGCTGTCTTACTGAACCGCTGCATAGATTTCTGGGATTCTTATACTTGGCGTCCGTATCCGGAAGCTTATTATTAATTTCATTAAAATCAGAATAAGTAATAATAGCCTCACCCCTAAGCACAAGTTTTTCTTTGTAAGGAATAAAAAGTGGCACGTTTTTAAAGACTCTGGCATTATTAGTAATAATTTCTCCAACTTCTCCATTACCTCTGGTAACAGCCTTAACAAGTTCACCGCCTTCATATGTGAGAACTATTGTAAGACCATCCAGTTTCCAAGAAAGAATTCCCTCCTGTTCGCCGAGCCAGCTTACCAAAGCATCAGGCTCCTTAGTTTTATCAAGACTTAACATCGGACTTTCATGTTTTTCTTTAGGTAATTCACTTAACACCTCGTAACCTACATTAACCGTAGGACTGTCTGACTGAATATACCCTGTTTCTTTTTCCAATGTTGCTAATTCATCATAGAGTTTATCATACTCATAGTTAGACATAATCTCAACGCCTTTTGCATAATAACTCTCTCCCGCTTTATTAAGCACCTCAACCAATTCTTTAATTCTATCAAGCTTATTCATTGTCACTTACCCCTAAACTCAATTATTACTTTCTGTTGCCTCACACAATCGTCTGTACTCTTCTTTCGTAACCTCTCTATAGCTTCCAACAGGCAAATCACCTAACAACACATTCATAATCCTTACTCTTTTTAAAGATACCACCTCACGTCCTAACTCCGAACACATTCTTCGTATCTGTCTGTTAAGTCCCTGCGTTATTATTATTCTAAACTTACATCGCCCTTCCTTGTATATTTTACAAGGCTTAGTTGTTCTATCCAGTTCAGAAAGATACACCCCCTCTGACATCTTCTTTAAAAATATATCATCAATACATTTATCAACTTCAACAATATATTCTTTCTCATGACCATTGGCAGAACGCAAAATCTTATCCATAATATCACCATTATTAGTCATAAGTAACAGGCCTTCTGAATCCTTATCCAATCTTCCTACCGGATATATACGTTTATGATATCCTATAAAATCTACAATGTTATTCTTTCCCTGTTTATCAGTTGTTGTACACACAATTCCAACCGGTTTATTCACTGCAAGAAGTATCATCTCTTCTTCCGTTGCGACCACATTACCGTCAACACATACAATCTGCCCTTCTTCCACCTGGCTTCCCATAGATGCAGTTTCTCCGTTAACGGTCACTCTGCCTGCTTCAACAAGTCTGTCCGCCTCTCTTCTTGAACAATAACCTGCACCGCTTAAATATTTATTAATACGCATTATTCCTCTGCCTTTATAATATAATTTACAGCAGATATAATTATATCTAAAATATAAGGTTTCTGCAACGACTTAATCTTGCCTTTTTTCAAAGATTATTGTAGAATATGTCTTGTTTGTACATGTAGCTCAGTGGATAGAGCGTTCGCCTCCGGAGCGAAAGGTCGTGGGTTCGACCCCCATCATGTACATATAAAGGGCTGTTGTAGTATATACATCAGCCCTTTAGTACATTTATAAGGTTATCATTTTGTCTTTCCTGTTATATTCATACACATTATCTGACAGTATTTCATCCATACACACACCATCAGAATTAACTTCCCTAACCATACTTACAAGCAACTCTTTATCATATGATTCTAATTTGGGAAGTATTATTACTTCATGAATTGAGGATGGCAATATGTATAAGTCTGAATTAACATAATCTGCGAATTCTTCCAAAACCTTTTCATACAACATACACGCAGCACCATTAATCCTTGCAATATTAGTAAGAACATACATATCATCCTCCATATCTAATGGTTGTATTCCTTCAAGTTCCATCTCCTTTGCCATTTTATTC
Organism: Lachnospira sp.; assembly: GCA_017397445.1. GTDB lineage: Bacteria > Bacillota > Clostridia > Lachnospirales > Lachnospiraceae > Lachnospira. The sequence continues at coordinate 3,542 of JAFQIQ010000214.1, read as the reverse complement.
AATATCTGACTCATAGGCTTTATGCAGCTTTGCAAAAGTTCCGGCGTGTTCTCAACAGCATCTTTATGTAACGTCTCTTCCGAAACCTTCCAGGTCTTAATATGTTCATTATGAATCAATGCCGTAGCATTACCACCATTACTTCGCTCTATCAGACAGTAATACACAACCGCCAGGTCTAACATCCTCTTATGCGGAATAGTCTTTAATAATTTTTTATTCTTCTCATAGTTAATCACCTTATAGACAATTGACTTTTTAATATTATTATAATCATTAAACAAATCAGGATTAAACCTAAACCCTAATCTGTTCTTTTTATGTATTTCAAAGAGTTCATCAACAATAGAATCTATACTGCGTCCCATCTTCAACTCTTCATAATAGGAGTTAATATATATGGTTGGTGCCACATTACTGTCCTTTTCCATAATAACTAATCCATCCAGTTCCATACCATTATTCTTCAGAATATGATTAATAACAACTCTGCCTCCTTTCTTCACCTTTTTATCAATACGCTCTTTCACGCATTCTTTGAACGTTTCATAGTCCATACAAATCCCTCCATGCTATAAATTTTAATAAACCATCACACCTTCAAGATGAGATATTCGGTTAAAAATTGGAAATTATTATGCAGCTGATGCTGACTGAACAAGTCAATAAAATCGACTTAATCTGATTAGCAACCTTACAGATTGCCTTATGATTCACAGGCATTCCCCTGTTTTAAATGTGCGCCAATGACACACACATAGAATAATAAAACTTTGCAAAGTAAAATTAATAAACCTGTTGGAGAATTAATTTACCATAAGTATATCATCATGTTATATACTTGTCAATACCTTTTATATATTTTTTGTAATCATACAAAAATAATGGAGCCCCTATGCAAAAGACTCCATTACATTCATTATATTCTCTTTAAAACTTCAACAATCAAATTCCATGTTCTCTCTGTAGACGCAATATCCAAGCGTTCTTTAACAGTATGAATATCTTTAATATCCGGACCAAATGAAATACAATCAAGCCCCGGTAATTTATCTGCTATAATACCACACTCAAGACCTGCGTGTATCGTCTGGATATCCGGCTTAGAACCATATAATGACTCATAAGTTTCCACCATAACTTCTCTCAATCTTGATTCTCTCTGATATTCCCAAGCAGGATAATCCCCACTTAAATCACATCTGCCACCTAAACTTTCGCAAAGACACTGCAACCTGTTAACAAGTTCTTCTTTCTCGGAACCTACTGCACTTCTCACCGAATATGACATTGTCACCTCATCTTCTACAGTTCTTAACACACCAAGATTCAGTGAAGTCTGCACAAGTCCCTGTATGTCATTGCTCATCTTCTGTATTCCATTAGGAAAACCTGTAAGTGCAGCAACCACATGATTAGTACTGCTCACGCTAAATGCCTTTACACTTTCCTGACATCCCACTTTCACATCAATTACCATATTAGGATCAGTTGTTTCATATTCAGACTTTATGGCTGTTGATAATTCTTCCACCATCTTTGCCAACTTCCCTGCATCCGCCGGTTCAACAACTACTTTAGCTGTTGCCTCTACTGCAATAGCATTATCTTTCTCACCACCATTAGCATCTATAAGTCTGTAGCCTAATGTCTTAGAAACTTTATAAAGAATTCTTCCAAGCAGTACATTCGCATTAGCTCTCTGACATATTATTTCAACGCCGGAATGTCCTCCAGTAAGATTCAAAACACTCACTTCACATACAATTCCTTCAACATCTTCATAATCCACAGGTATACGGCAAGTAGCCTGCACACCTCCTGCACATCCTGCAAGAAATATTCCCTCTTCTTCCGAATCAATATTAAGCATCACTCTGCTTTTAATATCTGAAAGATCCATAGCCGTAGCTCCAAGCATACCAATCTCTTCGTCCGTAGTAAACAGGACTTCCAATTCCGGATGCTCAATATCATCAGATGCTAATATAGCCATCGCGTAAGCTACTGCAATACCATCATCTGCACCAAGGGATGTACCTTTAGCATAGAGATAACCGTCTGCACACTCAAGCTCCAAACCTTCCGATTCTAAATCCTTATTACAATCTGCTGTTTTTACAGCCACCATATCAATATGTCCCTGAATAATAATTGGAGCTTTGTCTTCCATCCCTCTGGTAGCCGCCTTTTTAATAACCACATTAAATGACTCATCCTGACGACACCACAAATTATTAGCCTTTGCAAAGTCCACAATATAATTGCTTATTTTTTCTACATTGCCTGACCCATGTGGTATAGAACATATTTCTTTAAAATACTTAAAAACCTCTACAGGTTTCATATCTTCTATTCTCTGTATATTACTCAATTGAATATTTCCTTCCTCTCTAAACAAAATAATCAGAATTAATTATACATAAATTCTTTAAATTAATCAATATACTTTCTGCCCCGATAATACTTTATTAAGCATATCTGCCAATGGCTCCATTGCATATTTCACCTCATTAAAAGTATTGGTTTGCGCTCCTGCTTCAATTAGCATTGAGCGGCCTCTGTTATGAAGACAATATCTGTATGCATTAATATAATTATTTCGTAATAACCCCGGATAATATGCTTCTCCCATAAGAAACATCTGCAGACTCATAGCCAGATTATCATCTCTATACGGATTATTCAAGTACGAAATATTACCATTTACGTTAGTGTAACTAATTCCGTTAAAAAACATTAATTTTGCTACATTTTTGTCATCTACTTCTGTTGCTAGATGAAGATTATCCGGAACACCATCTCTATGCAGATCAATTACCACTTCTATAGTTGGATTTTCTCTAAGAATTTTTTCAATTCCCGCCTGGGAATATGTATAGGCTTTACTTCTGTCGAGTTTACCATCCACCAAATCATATACACTTGTATCATGGATTACATTATACCCATACTTTTCCGAAAGAATTTTCGCAAGGTAAGCCCCCACACCTACAATTGAAGTTGCAGGGTCATTCGCAACAGAATCAACAAATGTTTCCTGGGAATGCGTATGAAATATCAGTATCTGTGGCTTGGAGCTCTCCTTCTTAATGCTTAAATCCTTGTTAAGAAACTCACCCGGTCTGAATATTTCCTTCGTAAGTGAAGTTATACCTGTTACTGTATAAAATTTTTTCGAAAATGCATAATCAGATAATGTAGTCTTATCATAAACAGTACCTTTTATTGCATTTCTGGAAATAACTCCCTGTACAGATTCATTTGTTTCAGTTTCCTTCAAGTCAGTTGTATTACTTTCTGCCTCTGTATTGATTTCACCGCTAATCCCCTCATGTTCTTCGACTCTTATAATCTCACCATCATATATTATCCCTGCGTCAGACTCTATATATACCTCATTAGCCATAAGATATTCATTCAAAGGATATATGTCATTTACCAAATATGAGCCCACATCCGTCATTCTGCCAATATCAGCATCGCTAATATATGTATAAACGGGAGCACCTGTATTAGTCACCACCCGTTCTGATATTTTT
>JAFQIQ010000213.1 GCA_017397445.1 Lachnospira sp. | reverse complement strand
CCTATTATGCACCGAAAAATCAATAGACTTTCCTGTGTTTTTAATAATTCTAAGATTCTTATAACCTGCTTCGACACAGTCCGACTTTTCACTACACGCTCTCTTAACAATAACCTCTGCAACAGCCGGTAATTTATCCATATACACAACCGGAGTGGCTGCCTTTACTATCCCGGCTTTCTCCTCAGCAATCTGTTCAACTGTGTTGCCAAGAATGGCCGTATGCTCAAGACTTACCCCCGTTATAACATTTAGCAGCTTATTCTCTATTGCATTAGTAGCATCCAGTTTTCCACCAAGGCCGGTTTCCATAATGCAATAATCCACATTTTCTTTTATAAAAGATAATACTGCTATTCCAAGCAGATAATCAAAATACGCCGGTTGAAGTCCGCATTCCTCTACAGCCTCTTTAACCGTATCAAATCCCCAAAGGAACTCTTCCCTGCTTATAAGTTCTCCGTCTATCTTAATTCTTTCGCGTATATCCGTAAGATGCGGTGACGTAAACAGTCCCACTTTATAACCATTCTCCCTAAGAATCCTTTCAAGATATGCACACACAGACCCCTTTCCGTTAGTCCCCGCAACATGAATCACTTTCAGCTGTTTCTCCGGGTTCCCCAATGCCTTTAGCATAATCCGAGCTCTGTCAACGCCATACCCTTCCAGAAATTGCGGAATATTATTAAGAATCTCTATTGACTTATTATACTCTGCTTCAAGCATCTGCCTGTCCATCGGCTTCTTCTTTTGACTCATCACCTTCTGCATCTTTATCTCCCACTAAGATATCCTTTGAACTTATGGCAACAATCATATCATCCCTATATACAATATATGCCGTTACATTCTTTCCCACTTTCGCTCTTAACTTGCCCTCCGCAATCTTAAAAGCATCATAATTCTTATATTTTTTAAAATGTTCACTGTCATGAATTTCTTTAAGAAAAATCTCTACAGCAAGCCTTTCATAGGACCAAAATTCCGTTGCAATCTGACCAAACACCTCCGGTTCAAACCGCATTCTAAAGAAAAATGCTGTCCATTTGCCTCGAATCTCAGAAGTCAGGGCATCCAATCTTGCTTTCACAACCTCGTCAGCCTTCCCAAGCTCATTCTTTAAATCCATAAGCTCACGACTTTGATTCAGACTTTTTTGTGACAGTTCATCTACCTTTCCCAATTGCTTTTCCATCAGTACTTTAGCACGTTCTACCTGTCTGTTTGTCTCATTCACATCATTATAATACCGTTTGGTCTCGCCATCCGGCATATGCCCGTTAACATACTTATCTTTATCGGCTTTCAGCTTATCAAACCTGCTCTCAAGATTACTTAATTCATCCTGCATATTATCAAGTTTTTCTTTTGACAGATTAAGTTGTTCCTCATTCTTAGCATAGGCACCTTCCGCTTTTAATATACGTTCTTCCATCTGCCTTCTGCCTGCCAGCAATCCTCTAAACTCTTTTTCCCATATATCATTGTCTGCTTTTTCTGCCTCATTCATAAAGGATGGCATAAGTTTTTCATCGACGCCAAATTCCCCTTTATACCGCTGCACACACAACCAGACCAGCTGAGCACATAAAACTCTCGACATACTTCTCAAAACCTTTACAGCTCCCACAACCGCAGATGTATGAACCATAACTTCATCAAAGCACTCCAGCCCCAAGCTATTCACAACATATGTAAGATTCTTAACATCTCTCTCCAGCCTCAGTACACGGGCTATACCTGTTCCGCTAAACTCCTTGGGCATAACCAGTCTCTGAAGATTTCTTTTCTCATCAATACTAACCCTGTCTAACGCTTTCTGTATACGTCTGTCTGTATCCCGTGCTTCCTGTGGCTCCTGATTTACCAACATATTATGAATGGTAGAAAGAAGTGCTTTATTATATTCCACACTTACCTTTTCCAATTTATTGGCAAATGTATCATACTTTTCAACACCATAAGTAACTGCCGCCTCTCTGACCACCATAACCGACACAGTATCATTAGAAACCTCACCCGGTATACCAAACTTTTCACATATAATGCTTTTAAGTCTGTCAACAAGCCATTCCCGTTCTCTTAATCTCAAAGCTTCCATATCTTTTCTAACCATATCCGTAACGCGAACAACTTCATAAGAAAATTCACCTTTACCGCCAAAGGACTTGATAAATGAACTGGCCATCTGCGCGATACTACCGATAACTTTATTGCCGGTTTCTTTTGCAGCATTCGAAAAATTAACCTGAGAGAACAGTGCTATTTCCATACGTATTTCTTCATCGCTCATCGCCTTAATTCCATCAAATATGTTAGCCATACCGTCCTCCCCTTATATCTTTATTCTAATTCGTAATCTTCATAAGACACATATATATCTTCGCATCCTGCAACAATATCATCAAGCATCTCATCAAATGCTTCAAAATACTCCGGCTCTGCTTTCTTAAATCCTAAGGTATTTACAAACACTATCTCTGTCGGACCTGCCATCTCTGTTAACACATCGCAAAATGCATCTAAATTATCTCCAAAGTACTCCGGACACTCAAACACATTTCTAATTCTG
>JAFQIQ010000212.1 GCA_017397445.1 Lachnospira sp. | reverse complement strand
TTAGCCGCTGACATAATAGTAAGTGTCATATTAGTACCTGTATCACCGTCCGGAACCGGGAATACATTCAAATCATTAATCCACTCTTTCTTTGATTCAAGATTCTTCGCACCTGCAAGAAACATCTTTTTCACAAGCGCCGCATCAATAACGTTAGTTGCCACAATATCCTCCTATCTTTCCGCGTTAATCAATAACACGAACACCTTCAACAAAAATATTAATCTTCTTAATCTCTAGCCCGGTAAATTCATTAACCTTATACTTAACATTGTCAATAAGGTTGTCACACACTGTCATAATACTAACTCCATAAGATACTATAACATGGAAATCAAGGGTAATCTTATTCTCTTCATCGATAGCAACCTGAATACCTCTTGTAAGGCTGTCACCTTTAAGCAACTTCACAAGGCCGTCCTTCATGCTGACTGCCGCCATACCAACAATACCTACACACTCAACTGCCGCTAAACCGGCATATCTTGCAATTACCTCAGAATCGATTGATATTGTTCCTAACTGTCCGTCAATACGTCCCTTCATAATTACCATCACCTCCAACAAATTCTTGATAATATTATAACCTTTTATAACATAAAAAAAAAGTCTTTTTTACTTAATTGTAAAAAAAGTGGACTGCAATTAAACAATCCACCCTTTGCTGATATAAATTTTCGAAAATTAATAGCAGATACAATACTATGTTGTATTATGCACGCTCAACTAAACCTGAACGTAAGCATGATGTACATACATACATCTTCTTAGCAGCTCCGTTTACGCTAACCTTTACAGACTTAACGTTTGCGTTCCACTTCTTGTTTGATCTTCTATGAGAATGGCTCACAGCATTACCAAAGTGAGCAGCCTTTTCGCAAATTGAACATTTAGCCATTACAATACACCTCCTTAACGGTATTGGGTGTCTTTACCCACAACAAAAGCTATTGTAACAGAAACTGTAACTATTTGCAACAACTTTTTTCATAAATTTACAAATTTATGTCACGACTTCATATAATATATGAATCAATGCCCTATTCTTAAGAATTAACAAAGAGGTTAAACCCCAAAATAAGCAATATAATAATCAATGTTATGGCCCAAAAAAGATTCTCAGACATAAGCAAGGCGATTATCATACCTATTGCAATCCAGAACATTATAAAGCCCAGCATCCTACAGCACATAACTAACCGCCTGACACTTCTTTATACAATATATGCAATATTCTCTGTATTATGCTTATTTAATATCAGCCTTCATCTCGTCGATAGCTTCTTCAAGTTCAACTTCCTGTGCAGACTTTTCCTTATTACCAAACTTGTCCGCAATCTTATCAATAACATCCGGAATCATATCAATAACCTTATTAACTGAATCCTGATTCTTAATATTAATAAGCTTAGTTGTTCCGTTCTGAATAACAAGAATTGCACTTGGAGACAACTTACCTGTCATAGCTCCGCCTGCATTATTCTTCTTCTCACCTGCAAATGCGCCTGCACCCACACCAAATGAAACATCCACTAAAGGAAGAATAATTGTATCATTAACTGTTACAGCATCACCTACTACAGTCTTTGCTGAAACAAATGCATCCATCCCCTTAAAAAGTGTTGAAACTGTTGAATCAAACTTATTATCCATAATTATCCTCCATTCTAATATCTAACGGTATGTTAAACTCATTATACCATTATAATTCTCTTTTTAAAACAATTCTTTTAAAATGTTTATTCATATACAATCTGACAGCTATAATCACTATAGTCACCAGCTGCAAACGACCTTTAAGATACAATTCTCCTTCAATTATCTTCTGTTCAAAGTCAGGCTGAATATTCATATCAATACCTAAAAGTCCGTATGCAACAGCAAGATACATAGCTATCTTGCCTGTTGTTTCAGGATCATCCATACCAAAATGTGCATTCAGATGCCCTTTCTTAGGTTTTAACTTCCGTAAAAGATACTTTAACTGTTCCCAAACGAATTTAACAAACTCCTGATTACCCTCATCCTTAACAATTCTAAGAATATCATTAACTTTTTCAGTAGTATCATCTTTTTTCTGCTTTATACTTTCCCACGTAGATGCCAGTTTTTCCTTAACAGCCGTACATGTTTCATTAATCCGCTTAAAAACTGAACTGATTCTGTCACCAATTTTTTCAAAGATACCCTTAGGTTCTTCTTCCTTAGGTTCGTTATTATTTTCTTCTGTATTGACAGTTAGGCTTTCAGGTTTAGGTTTGTCGCCGTTCATCTGATAATCAAGTCACCCGGATCTCCTGAAACTTCATCTTCTTCGTCAAAAACATTATTTTCATCTTTTTTCTTTTTACTTTTTCTTTCTTTTTCAGGCTTTACAGGCTCCGCTTCACTCGCAGTCTCCGCTTTAGGAAAAACTTTTATCCACAAAACTTTAACCTGATAGACCACCGATTCGATGTATTCCAGCCTGAACCTGACTATCTTAAACAACGCCGTGACATTAACCTTAGCATATGGCTTTTCATCGTTATACCTTGCAAGTATATCATAATGCAACGGTACAAACAGCAAAACCAGAAGCAGAACTATCACAAGTCCTAAAATCACTGCAAGGACAATGCCTATTATCTTTAATATAGTTAACAATATACTAAGCATTCAACTCTCCTATCGTTTTCTGTCCCTGCCAAACTTCAAATACTCTGCAATATCAACCCCGCCGGTTTTATTGTAAACTTCATCAACAATATCCCTGACAAGCTCCATCGCCTCACCCTGCCCCTTAGCAAGACCAACTACATACAAATCTTCTTTATATGTTTTTTTCTTAAAATGCGGTTGTAAAACATAATTGGCTGAAATAATATCGAGTACGTTATTCGGGTTTGATGGCAACATAATTAGAAACGTATCCGACTGGAAACGTCCCTTTCTAATCATACCAAACATTTTGTACTTGGCACTCTTTGCCTGCTCACCCAAATACAACCTACGATACCATTTCATAACCAATACGCATCCTTACAATTAATTATCATCTGACATAATCATTCTTAACACATCAACCACTGCAGATTTTTCCGCAACATCGCTACACTGCATAAGCGAAACATTAATATAATTCTGAATCTCCTCAGTATTATTAAAAAATACCGGCAACTGTGCAAGTATCGATGACATAACCGCTCTTCTAAGCGGCTGTGCAAGTGTCTTAAACGATGTATCAAACTCATTCACCAATGACTCACAAGCATTATCTGCATAAGAATCATCCGGAATTTCAAACTTCTCTTCATCTTTAACAAGACTTACAAAATTACTGCCTGACTGTAACTTAACAGCTGCCTGGAGGGCATTGTAAACTGACAATAAGTCATATGCCTCAAGTTCAGTTCTGTAATTCTCCAAAGCATACTCTATTGCAAAATCACTTTCGCTAATAGTCATAAGAATATTTTCCTGCTTGCCCTCAAACGTAACAAATCTTTCAAGGACATCATCGTCAACAACAAGACAACCTGCATTGTTAGCCTCATTGATGGCTTTAATAATATAATTAGCATTGTCAATATCCTCAACATCTACTATCGCAACCGGTGACGTAAGTACTACAGTATACAAATCATTAACCAACTGTGTAAGCATAACAAACGAATCAGCACACGCAGTCATCTTCTCCACAGCTAAGGCAAGTGCCGCTGTAAGATTATCATATTCCGCCTTGTCAAGCTCTGCATAATTAGCATTCTCAAGTACCGACAATAATTCTCTCGTATCCGGGAACATATCCTCAAAACCTGACGGAACACTCAGCATCGCT
>JAFQIQ010000211.1 GCA_017397445.1 Lachnospira sp. | reverse complement strand
GATGCTCCGGAAAAATGTCTTTTATGTAAGTTGTTATAGTGGCCTTCTTTCCTTCATGTTTAACTCCCAACTTAGCATAATCAATATCAACGTCAATAATCTTATGATACATACACCATTACCTCCTTGTAATATAATTAGATTTTATGAATAAATATACCGCTTCTTAACTTAGGCTCAAACCATGTTGACTTTGGAAGCATCGAAAGTCCCGCATCCGCAACATCAAAGAGCTCTCCAATAGAAGTTGCATACATAGAAAATGCTAAAACGCAATCTTCTTTACATCTTCTTTCAAGTTCTCCCAATCCTCTAATACCACCAACAAAATCAATTCTCTTATCAGTCTTCGGATCTTCAATACCAAGCATCGGTGCTAACACATTGTTTTGAAGCACCGCCACATCAAGTCCGTCAACCGGATCATCCGAAAGCAACTCGGAATGAGCTGTAAGCTTGTACCACTTACCGCCAAGATACATTCCTACCTCAGACTTCTTTGCAGGCTGCACGGCATTAGCACTTTCCTCCACATCAAACTTTTCCTTAACAGCTTCCATAAAGCTTTCTTCTGTATATCCGTTCAAATCCTTTACAACTCTGTTATATGGCAAAATCATAAGCTCCTCATCCGGGAAAAGTACCGAAAGAAAGAAGTTAAACTCTTCATCCCCTGTATATTCCGGATTAGCTTCTCTTCTCTTCAATCCAACCTTAACAGCTGATGCCGCTCTGTGATGTCCGTCAGCAATATAAACAGCCTCAATTCCTGCAAATGCTTCTGCCACCTTTGCCACAAGCTCTGCATCACCCATTTTCCACACCTGATGTCTGATTCCGTCCGGCGATGTAAAATCATACAAGCTGGATGTCGCTTTAGTCTTTGCCACACATTCCCTAATTACCTCGTTAGCTCTGTACGCAAGGAATATAGGTCCTGTCGGGGCACTAAGTGTATCCACGTGTGTAATTCTGTCAATCTCCTTATCAGCTCTTGTATTCTCATGCTTCTTAATAACATTATTCTGATAATCATCAATAGATGCACAAGCCACGATACCTGTCTGTGTTCTTCCATCCATGGTAAGTGCATATATATAGTAAGCCTTATCTGAGTCAGTTATATATGTACCGTCTGCTATAGCTGTCTCTAAAAGCTCCTTTGCTTTAGCATAAACCTCCGGTGCATATGTATCCACGCTGTCATCAAACTGTGTCTCAGCCCTGTCAATCTTCAGGAACGATAAAGGCTCTCTCTTAACCTCTTCACAAGCCTCTTTTCTATTATATACATCATACGGAAGTGCTGCCACTCTGTCTGCTACGCTTGCCTCCGGTCTTACACATTCAAACGGTTTAATAATTGCCATAACTTTCTCCTATCCTATAATCATTATCTTTATTTATTAAGTTCCTCTGCTAACTGATGCAACACATTGGATAAGTTGGCAACTTCTCCAACAGTTTCCGTATTCTGTTCACTAATGGCAAATGTATCATTAGCATGAGCTGCAACCTCTTCTGAAATAGCAGAAATAGTAGATACACTATCAACAATCTCTCTATTAGCCTCAGCCAGCATCTTAACACTGTCAACCAGTTCATTAGAACTTACAAATATATCATTAGCATTTTTTTCAATAGCCGCAAAGCTTTCTGCGGTGTTATTGGTAGCCTCGTTCTGTGCCTCTATCATACCAACCATCTGCGTACTCACAGTAACTACTTCATTGATTTCCTGTGACACCTCTTCAATCAGGTTAGTAATCTTAACAGTTGCTGCCTGAGTTTCATCTGCCATCTTAGATATCTCCGTAGCAACCACAGCAAAACCTTTTCCTGCCTCTCCTGCTCTAGCAGCCTCTATGGATGCATTAAGTGCAAGCAAACCGGTCTGACTGGCAATCTCATTAATAATATCAACAATAGAATTCATACGTTCTACTGTTGCTCCCAACTCAACCATCTCTCTGGTAACTTCGCGGCCTGATTTTACTGATTCATTAACCTGCTCAACTAACTTAGCAACATTATCATTACCAACCGAAACCGCCTCTATGGTAGCACGCATTCCATCACTGATAGCTCTTGAACCGTTCTCTACAGCCTCAACCCTCTGCTGAATCACTTCTGTCTGATCTAACTGTCTCTGAACAGCATCTGCTGTATCCGTCGAACCTGTATTAACTTCCGCCATAGCCTCTTTGGTCGATAACACAGCTTCTTTCAATTCACCAATCTTGCTATCCATAGCATTAATGTTGCTAATCATTCGGGAAGAAACTTCCAAAGTATGATTAAGCATCTGCTCTGTTTTTTCTCCCTGAGTTGATATAAGCTTGACCTGATCCTTTGCACTCTTATCAGTAACTTTTGCAGCCCATATGGCAAACACACCTATAAGAGCCATAACTATTATCTGTATCTCAATAGCAGCCGAGTCCTCTGACCACACAAACTTACCTGAAGCCAGAAAAAATATAACCTGAGCAACATTTACAAGAAAGCAGCCCACATTAAGCTTAGCACAATAAAGGAAATCATTATAAACCGTTATTGCAATAATCATCGGTATAGCATATGTAAATGCAAGATTATTATTAGTCGTCAACAACGCAAATGCATACGTCAAAGCATAACCATATCCAACAAGATGCTTAACTGCTTTGCTCTCCTTATTATTAAAATACACTATCAGCTCCATAATCACCGGAGCCAATGCTATAATAGAAAAAATCAAAATATAAGCCAGCGTTCTCGCACCTTTAAAATATTCCAACAAATACGCTATCGGCAAAACAAAGCCTTCCACACAATGAGCAATTACAACAACTTTGTTATTTCTTGCTATTTGGGATACACTCTTGCCCTTCTTAACCGCATTATCATTCATAATCATTCCTCACTTTCGCACCATTAACATTCTATTGATAATATTATACATTATTCCACCTGCACAAGTAAAGAAAAAAGTGTGTCGAAAGGACTATTTTCGACACACTTATATATCTTAGTAACAAGATTGATTACTTAACAACTCTAACCTTAATTACACCATCAATAGCCGCAAGTTTTGAAACAACTTCATCGTTAGCAGCACTGCCGATATCAAGCATAGAGTAAGCATACTCGCCTCTTGACTGATTAGACATAGCCTCAATATTAATTCCTGCCTCGCCCATAACTGTTGTAAACTTACTGATAACAGCTGGTACATTCTTATGACAAACAGCAACTCTGCCTGCTGTCTGACAAACACCCATATCACATCTTGGGTAATTCACAGAATTAATAATATTACCGTTTTCTATATAGTTGCGAAGCTCCTGAACTGCCATCATAGCACAGTTGTCCTCTGCCTCTTCTGTTGAAGCACCAAGGTGTGGAAGAACAATTGTATTTTCCATATTAACAACCTTTGGATTAGCAAAGTCAGTAACATACTTCTTTACCTTACCGCTTGCAAGTGCATCCGCAATATCATCCTCATTAACAAGGATATCTCTTGCACAGTTAATAATTACCGTGCCATCCTGCATCATATCAAATGCAGCCTTGTTTACCATACCCTTTGTGCTGTCAAGTGCCGGAACGTGAATTGTGATATAGTTACACTCTCTGTAGATATCCTCTACATTCTCAATATGCTTAACCTTTCTTGAAAGGTTCCAAGCTGCATTAACCGAAAGATATGGATCATAACCATAAACTTCCATGCCAAGCGCGATTGCTGCATTAGCAACAAGCTGACCGATAGCACCAAGTCCGATAACGCCAAGCTTCTTACCAAGAATCTCCTGACCTGCAAACTGGCTCTTAGCCTTCTCTGCTGTCTTTGCTATATCAGCATCCTCCTTGTTAGCCTTAACCCACTCATAACCACCGATAATATCTCTTGAAGCAAGAAGCATAGCTGCAATAACCTGCTCCTTAACAGCATTAGCATTGGCACCTGGTGTATTAAACACAACAATACCTGCATCTGCACACTTATCAAGTGGAATATTGTTAACTCCGGCACCTGCTCTTGCAATTGCAAGAAGACTTTCCGGCATCTCCATATCATGCATCTTGGCACTTCTTACCAAAACTGCCTGTGCATCTTCAAATGAACTCTGTGTATTATAATCCTCTGAAAAGAGATTCAAACCTACAGCAGCAATATTATTTAAGCAATTAACATTAATCATTACTTTGTATTCTCCTTCTCGAAGTTTCTCATAAATTCAACAAGCTTCTCAACGCCCTCGATTGGCATAGCATTGTAGATAGAAGCTCTCATACCACCAACGCTTCTGTGACCCTTAAGGTTAACAAAACCGGCAGCCTCTGCTTCCTTAACAAACTTAGCATCAAGGTCAGCATCACCTGTTACAAATGGTACGTTCATAAGTGAACGATCCTTCTTCTCTACTGTACCCTTAAACATAGCACTCTCGTCAAGGAAATCATAAAGAATCTTAGCCTTCTTCTCGTTGTGTTCCTTCATAGCTGAAAGACCGCCCATCTTCTTGAGCCACTTAAACACCTTACCACACATATAAATTGTGTAGCATGGAGGTGTATTGTAAAGTGAATCATTATCAGCCTGAACCTTCCACTTAAGCATAGTTGGTGTACCCGGAAGCACATCCTCTGTGATAAGGTCTTCTCTGATAATAGCGATAACAACACCGGCTGGTCCGATATTCTTCTGAACGCCACCGTAGATAACGCCGTACTTTGTTACGTCAACCGGCTCTGATAAGAAGCATGATGAAACGTCTGATACAAGAACCTTACCCTTTGTGTTAGGAAGTTCCTTAAACTTTGTACCATAGATTGTGTTGTTCTCACATATGTAAACATAGTCAGCATCCTCTGGAATATCAAGGTCTGAGCAATCCGGAATATAAGAAAATGTCTTATCCTCTGAAGAAGCCACCTTAACAGCCTCACCATACATCTGAGCCTCCTGATAAGCCTTCTTAGCCCACTGTCCTGTAACAATGTATGCAGCCTTCTTATTCTTCATCATGTTCATAGGAACCTCTGCGAAGAACTGTGAAGCACCACCCTGTAAGAACAATACCTTGTAATTATCAGGGATATTCATAAGCTCTCTCAAATCAGCCTCAGCCTCTTTGATAATGTTATCATACACCTTTGAACGGTGGCTCATCTCCATTACTGACTGACCGCTTCCCTGGTAATCCATCATCTCTGCTGCTGCTTCCTGCAACACTTCCTCCGGTAAAATAGCCGGACCTGCACTAAAGTTATAAACTCTTGCCATATCTTCCTCCAAATTATTCGCCGCTATGCGGTATTAATAAAACATTAATTGCCATTTTAAGACAATATTTTTAATGTGTCAACACTTTATCAAAGCATGTTTGTTCTTTATAATAAACAAAACGCTTATTTATTTCTTGCATCTAAATCCTGTCTGTCAAATGCTTCTGAAATAGCTGCTCCCGGTGAAACCATAGGGAACACCTTATCTTCCCTGTCAATCATACACTCAATAAAGCAAGGAATATTAAGTTCTATAGCCTCTGTAAGAGCCTTTTCAAACTCTTCAATATCAGTTACTCTGTATGACTTTGCTCCCATTCCTTCTGCAATCTTAGTAAAGTCCGCTACATCATCCAGCACAGTTGCTGAATAACGCTTGCCATAGAACAAATCCTGCCACTGACGAACCATACCAAGAACATGATTATTAAATACAATTTCAATAACAGGTATATTATAACGTGTAGCAGTCATAAGCTCCTGCATATTCATACGAAAACAACCGTCTCCTGCAATATTAATAACAGTCTTATCCTTACAGCCTACCTTAGCACCGATTGCAGCACCAAGTCCATATCCCATAGTTCCAAGACCACCTGATGTAAGAAGTGTTCTAGGATTCTTGTACTTATAATGCTGCGCAGCCCACATCTGATGCTGACCAACATCTGTACTTATAACAGCTTCACCCTTAGTTATGTCATAAATCTTTTCCATAATCAACGGTCCGTTAAGGCACTCCCTGTTATATCTTAAAGGATATTTCTCTTTCAAATCCTTAATATGATCAACCCACTCTGCATGGCTCAACGGTTCAAGCTTTGCATTAACACGCTTAAGAATCTCTAAAGCATCTCCTATAACGCATGCATCTGCCTTAACATTCTTGTTAATTTCTGCCGCATCTACATCAAACTGCAAAATCTTTGCATTCTTAGCAAACTTTGAAGCATTACCTGTAACTCTGTCTGAGAATCTAGCACCTATTGTGATAAGAAGGTCACACTCTGTAACACCAAAATTTGATGTCTTAGTTCCATGCATACCAAGCATACCTGTGTAAAGTTCATCAGAACCGTCAAATGCTCCTTTTCCCATAAGAGAATCTGTAACCGGAGCATCAATCTTCTTAACAAATCTTCTGAGTTCATCAGAAGCATCCGATGCAATAACACCACCACCGACAAATACAAACGGCTTCTTTGCTGCCTTAATCATCTCAACAGCATTTTCAACATCAGCCTCATTAATTGTGTCAGTCTTTCTTTCGATTAACTTAGGTGTTTCCTTTATGTAATCCCACTCATTAGCAGTTACATCCTTTGTAACATCCACAAGCACAGGGCCCGGTCTTCCCTCTTTCGCAATAGCAAATGCTCTTCTGATAGTGTCAGCAAGCTCACTCACATCTTTAACGATAAAGTTGTGCTTTGTGATAGGCATTGTAATACCTGCAATATCAATTTCCTGGAAACTGTCTCTTCCAAGCAAAGGCTTAGTTACATTACATGTAATTGCTACCATAGGTACAGAATCCATATACGCTGTAGCAATACCTGTTACAAGGTTAGTTGCTCCGGGACCTGATGTAGCAAAGCATACACCAACCTTGCCTGTAGCTCGTGCATATCCGTCAGCCGCATGAGCAGCCCCCTGCTCATGAGATGTTAGTATATGTGTAATCTCATCTGAATGCTTATAAAGTGCATCATACACATTAAGTATCGCACCGCCCGGATAACCGAACACAGTATCAACACTCTGCTCTTTCAAACATTCTACAATTATTTCAGAACCATTTAACTTCATTGGTTTTCATTCCTTTCAATAATCTTACTTAGGCATCTCTAAGATTGCACCTCTGTTACCTGATGTAACCATTGATGCATATCTCTTAAGATAGCCTGTTGTAACCTTAGGCTCTCTTGGCTGCCACTTAGCTTTTCTAGCTGCCATCTCCTCATCAGAAACCTTAATATCAAGTTTCATCTGTGGAATGTTAATGCTTATTATATCGCCTTCCTCAACAAGTGCAATAGGACCGCCAACAGCTGCTTCCGGTGAAACATGACCGATACTGCCTCCTATCTCTTTTCCCGTCATTCCGAGCCAGTGCGCACACTGGCGTGGGAATCCGTTCTCACAAATGTTGCGTTTATGCACGAAGTGCAGACAAAACCGTCAATTTTTTGGATACGGATTGCCACGTCGTTTCATTCCTCGCAATG
>JAFQIQ010000210.1 GCA_017397445.1 Lachnospira sp. | reverse complement strand
GTCACCACCACCAACACGGTCAACGATTGGATGAATGCTATACTCCTTAGAGTGATAGAATTCCTTTGTATCTCTTGAATAGATACAAGCTGACCAACCGTTATCAGAAGCTGAACGGCTAACACGAAGTGATGAAATGCAGTACTCAAAGTTGTAATCTGCTACCATCTGCTCGAAGATTGACTTGTAACCAGCAAGCTCAAGATCACCGCTTGTTACGTCTGTGTTACCTGGCTTGTATCCTAATACAAGTTCAGCATCCTCTTCGTTACCGATGCAAACATCAACATACTGCATAAGGTTCTTCATAACCTTCTGAGCCTTCTCTGAAGACCATAACTTCTTACGGAAGTTGAGGTCAACTGAAACCTTAACACCATGCTTCTTAGCAGCCTTAAGTGCCTCTTCTGTAAGAACAGCAGCTGAATCAGAAACAGCTGGTGTAATACCTGTGAAGTGGAACCAATCAGCACCCTCGAAAATCTTATCGAAGTCAAAATCAGCAGCTGTTGCTGTTGAAATTGATGAGTGAGCTCTATCATAAACAACCTTAGATGGTCTCATAGATGAACCTGACTCAAGGTAGTAGATACCAAGTCTCTCGCCGCACTTTGCAACGTTATCTGTCTTAACATTGTACTTTCTGAGAGCTGCTACTGCACACTCACCGATCTCATTGTTAGGAACAGCTGTTACGAACTCAGCGTCATGTCCATAGTTTGCAAGTGAAACTGCAACGTTAGCCTCGCCACCGCCGTAGCATACGTCAAACTCATCTGCCTGAATAAACTTCTCGTTGTTTGGTGTAGATAATCTTAACATAATCTCACCCATTGTTACTATCTTTGCCATAGTTTAAAAATCTCCTTTTGAAATTTAATATTTTACCCGGGCGGCTTTGCCGCCCGAATGAAATCCATAATTAATCCCTTATTGGGATGTACGGAGATTGCTTGCAATCTCCTTAAGTTAATCGCGTCAGCGATTTACTTATAATTACTTCTGAACTAAGTGCATAGCAAATCCGCCGAACTCACCCTTGAAGTAGATAGCCTTCATCTTGCCATCCTTGATTACAGCTGACTCCTGCTCGAACTCGAAGCCTCTTCTCTCAAGGTGATAGATAGCTCTCTCGATGTAGTTAGTTGCAATAGCGATGTGTCCGTTTGTACCACGGCCCGGCTTCTTCATAAGCTCGAAACCTGTACCTGCGAATACTGAGCTGTTACCAACCTTCTTCTCGAAACCAAACATCTTCTCAAGTGTAGCACCAAGCTCCTCAGCAGCCTCTGCGCTCTCAAGGTTAACACCTACGTGTCTCATCTCGAAACCGAGCATTGTATCAACAGCCTCTCTTGTAAGCTTCTCGATACCAGCGAAATCACCAGCTGCAACAAGGTCATTCTTAACCATCCAAGAACCACCGCAGCATACGATCTTACCAAAGTCAAGGTATGACTTAAGGTTAGATGCGTTGATACCACCTGTTGGCATAAACTTCATCTTTGTATATGGAGCTGCCATAGACTTAATCATGTTAAGACCACCAGCTGCCTCAGCAGGGAAGAACTTAACGACCTCAAGACCTAACTCGATAGCAACTTCTACATCTGAAGGATTGCTTGTACCAGGAACGATTGGGTAACCCTTCTCGATACAATGCTTAACAACCTTAGGATTAAGACCTGGGCTTACGATAAACTTAGCACCAGCATTCATAGCTCTGTCAGCCTGCTCCGGTGTAAGAACTGTACCTGCACCTACTACTAACTCAGGGAACTTAGAAGCCATAATTCTGATAGATTCCTCAGCAGCATCTGTTCTAAATGTTACCTCAGCAGCTGGAAGGCCACCATCGATTAAAGCCTTTGCTAATGGCTCAGCGTCCTTAACATCGTTAAGAGCGATAACCGGTACAATACCAATCTTACTAAGTTCGTCAATAACTTTACTCATTTTAAAATCTCCTTTTAAATAAATGATAATTTGTCTTTATTATAGATTTTGACACATATTTTGTCAATGAATGTTGACAAATTTATTAATATTTAATGTGTCAAATTTAGTAAATCTCTAAATTAAAGTGTAACACCCTGCTTAAAGATTGCAAAATCATGGAAGCCTGCTTCCTCTGCCTTAACCTTCTTACCAGAAGCTACATCAAGCACAAGCTGGAACAATTCCTTAGCGAGTTCTTCCTTAGGCATATCCTCAACCATACGGCCGGCATTAAAGTCAATCCAGTTATTCTTTCTGTTAGCCATAAGCGAGTTAGTAGCAATCTTAACTGTTGGTACAGGTGATGCAAACGGTGTTCCTCTACCTGTTGTGAAAAGCACAATCTGAGCACCCGCTGCAGCACAGGCTGTAGAAGCAACCAAATCATTACCAGGCGCACTAAGAAGGTTTAAGCCCTTATTCTTAACAACATCGCCGTACTCAACCACACCTCGAACTAATGCTGAACCTGACTTCTGTGTACATCCAAGCGACTTATCCTCAAGTGTTGAGATACCACCCTTCTTGTTACCAGGTGAAGGATTCTCGTAAATTGTCTGGCCGTTCTTCTGGAAGTACTCCTTGAAATTGTTAATAAGGCTTACTGTCTGGTCAAACAACTCCTCGTTAGCACATCTGTCCATAAGAAGTGTCTCTGCACCAAACATCTCAGGAACCTCTGTAAGGATAGTTGTACCACCCTTAGATACGAGCATATCTGAGAAAAGACCTACTATTGGGTTGGCTGTGATACCTGAAAGGCCATCAGAACCACCGCACTTAGTACCGATAATAAGCTCCTTAGCACTAACTTTTTCTCTCTTAAATGTGTTGGCATAAGCCATAAGCTCATCCATAAGTTCCTCAGCTACTGCTTGCTCATCCTCAACATCCTGAACTGTAAGGAACTTAACTCTGTCAGGGTTAACCTCACCGATATAGTCCATCATAACACCGATATTGCTATTCTCACAACCAAGGCCAAGTACAAGTACCGCACCGGCATTAGGATGATTAATAAGGTTAGCAAGGATATGTCTTGTATTCTCCTGATCCTCGCTCATCTGAGAACATCCGTATGGATGTGTAAATGCTACAACTTCCTCTACGCCTTCCGGCTTCTTAGCTCTTGCTGTAGCCTCAATAGCCTTTGCGATAGAGTTAACGCAACCAACTGTTGGGATAATCCAAACTTCGTTACGAACACCAACCTTGCCGTTCTCTCTCATATATCCGTCAAAGTAAGCCTCCTCTGTAGGCTCAACATCAACACCTGTTGGGTTGTATGTATACTCGAGAAGCTCGCCAAGTGCTGTCTTTACATTATGTGTGTGAATCCAGCCGCCAACAACGATATCCTCCTGTGCATATCCGATTCTGAAACCATACTTAACTACCTCTTCACCCTTGGCGATAGGTTTAATAGCAACCTTGTGTCCCTGTGGAATCTCTTCCACTGTTGTTACACTTATACCTGCCACGTCAAGAGTTGTTCCCTGTGGGATTGGCTTCAACGCTACTGCAACATTATCATTATCATTAATCTTGATAAAATCCTGCATATATTACCTCCATGATCTGTATATCATCCCATATACACAAACAAAGCGGATGCAATATCCGCCCTGTTTATGTTAGAAATGTATCATAAATAAATAATCTTAAATATGATTACTTGTTAACAACGTCTGTAACAACAGCTCTCATACCTCTTGTTC
>JAFQIQ010000209.1 GCA_017397445.1 Lachnospira sp. | reverse complement strand
TCTGTGGTGTATAAGGGATTTAAGGAATATCTAAGTACTAATTACATAACATCAGAGGAGATTTTGGATGTTTTATGCAAAGTGATAGAACGTTCTGCCAATATTAGAAACAGTGAAATAGTATTTGATGGTTTTACAGGCTTTACGCCTATTCAGTATAAGCTGTTACAGTTGTTATTGCTTAATTGTAGAGATATTCAGGTTTCGGTTACGATAGACGCAGATGAGAAGCTGAATGTAGCGGAGGGGATGCACAATATATTCTTTATGAGTAAGGATATGGCAGGCAAGCTTATGCGGATGTGTGATGCTTCGCATGTAGAAGTTAAGCCGCATGTAATACTTGGTAAAGATAAGAACTGGCGTTTTTCTGATAGGGAAGATTTGGCATATTTGGAGAAAAATGTGTTCAGACCGGGGCGTAAATCATATGATAAGACCCCGCAGAATATTCGCATGTATGCAGCCGCTTCAAGAAAAGAAGAGATAAACTACTGTATTGGTGAGATTATACGTCTTACTGGTGTGGAGGGTTATCATTATAGGGATATTGCCATTGTTTCCGGGGATATTGCGTCTTATGGAAAACAGGTTGCCAATGTTTGTCAGCATAATAATATTCCTGTGTTCGTAGATCACAAAAAGTCAGTTACAGACAATCCGGCGGTGGAACTTATACGAAGTGTGCTGGAGGTTGTTGAGAAGAATTATTCCTATGACAGCATGTTCAGATACTTAAAAACAGGTTTGGCAGGAGTAGATACAGAGGATGTAGATTTGCTTGATAACTACTGTGTTGCAGTTGGCGTTCGTAACGGTAAAGCATGGAAAGAAGCATTTTATAAAAAAGGCAGGGGGCGTAATTCATATCCTTTGGACAGACTGAATGAGTTAAGGCGCATTATAATCGAACCAATTGTAAAGTTGGAAGAGGTTTTAAGGTCTAAGAAATCAACAGTGAGACAGTGTGTTGTTGCATTGTATGAATATGTGGTCAGTATGGGACTTGAAGAGAAGATTGAAAAACTGGCAATGCATCCTGATACCGGTAATGAATATGAGCAGTTGTATAAAAAGATTATTGGACTTTTTGATAGTATGGTGGAGCTTCTCGGAGCGGAGAGAGTTTCGTTAAGAGAGTTTAACAGGATTGTGGATTCCGGCTTTGAAGAGATTAAGGTGGGACTTATTCCGCCAACCGCAGATTGTATTATGGTTGGTGATATTGAGAGAACCAGACTTGATGATGTAAAGGTGCTTTTTTTCGTTGGCGTCAATGATGGAGTTGTTCCAAAGAAGAATGAGAATAAAAGTGTGCTTTCGGAGACGGACAGGGACACGCTTTATGGTATGGATGTAACACTTTCACCTACAGTGAGAGAGAAGGCGTTTGTTCAAAGATTCTATCTGTACCTCATGCTTACTAAGATGTCTGATAAGTTGTATATCTCCTATGCTGGAAGAAGCAGTGACGGCAAGTCATTGTTACCGTCCTATCTTATAAGAACTATAAGACAGATGTTTCCGTTAATTAAGGTGGAGAGTTGTGAATCAGCAGCAAAGGTCCATAAATACATTCGAATTCCGAAATCAGAGATTGAATGGAATAACAATAACTGCATAAATATTCTTTCTGAAAATGTTGCAATGGAGGTGTTCGGTAATGAGCTTTTTGGAAGTGTATCGGCCTTTGAGACATTTGCATCCTGCAAGTTTGCATATTTCTTACGGTATGGACTTGGAATAGAGGAAAGGGAAGAGTATGGTTTTGCCTACAATGATTTTGGTACGATTCTTCACAGTGTGCTGGAACAGATTTCCAGCGAGCTGAAGAATGAAAAGCGTTCTATATCGGGATTAACTGATGAGGAAAGAGGAACTCTTGTCAGTCGTTGCATAGGAAAAATTAGTGAGACTTACGGCGATACAATTCTTAAAGACAGCAGTCGTAATGAATTCCTTATTCAGCGTATGACACAACTTGCGGACAGGACTCTTTGGACGATTGGAAGGCAGTTAGAGAGTGGCGCATTTGTGCCGGATGCATATGAGATGAGCTTTATTATTGATGAGCAGGAAATTCCGCTAAAAGATAGAAAAGGTACCCTTACTATGAAAGGTAAGATTGACCGGATTGATGTATATGAGGATGCGGAAAATGTTTATGTAAGAGTTGTAGACTATAAGTCCGGCAAGTCTGATTTTGATCTGGTTAAAACATATTACGGATTAAAAATGCAGCTTATTATGTATATGCGCGCGGCTATGCAGATAGAGGCCAAAAGACACCCGGATAAGAAGATAATTCCTGCAGGAATTCTTTACTACAATATTGATAATCCTTTGATTGAAGTAGCTGGTGAAGATGGGGCAGATGTTGAGGATAAGATATATGAGACCTTAAGAATGCAAGGGATAGTTAATGGTGACGGCTTTATTGCCCGCAATATGGATTTGAATGCGGTTAAGAAGTCGCCTGTAGTTCCGGTTACATTTAATAAGGATGGCGGACTTGATGCCGGAAAGAGTCACACTATAAGTACGGGACAGTTTGCTACATTGAATGATTATATAGGTAAGAAAGCTTCATGTATAGGCGCTGATATTATGTCAGGCAGAATCGATGTTAATCCTTATGAAGAAGGTGTACGAAGTTCCTGCGATTATTGTCCGTATGGAGCAGTGTGCGGATTTTCTCCGGATCTTACAGGTGAGGGATACAGACGTATTAAAAAGTTTAATGATGAAATTATCTGGCAGAATATGAAGGAAGGAGTTGATGAGAATGGCAGGAAAATGGACTAAGGAACAGCTTCAAGCAATTGAAACTGACAATTGCAATATACTTGTGTCTGCG
Source organism: Lachnospira sp. (assembly GCA_017397445.1). Lineage (GTDB taxonomy): Bacteria > Bacillota > Clostridia > Lachnospirales > Lachnospiraceae > Lachnospira. Next base: position 2,000 of record JAFQIQ010000209.1, on the reverse strand, counting down.
GCAGCAGGTTCGGGTAAAACTGCCGTGCTTGTCAGACGTATTGTAAGAAAGATAACTGATAAAGATAATCCAATTGATGTGGACAGGATGGTTGTTGTAACATTTACTAAGGCTGCGGCTGCGGAGATGAGGCAGCGTATTAGGGACGCATTGGATGAGCTTATAGAACAAGAACCGGATAATGAACTTCTGCAAAGACAATTAACACTCCTTAACAATGCACATATCAGTACTATAGACAGTTTCTGTCTTAATATTGTGCGTAATCATTTTGCGGATATTGATATGGACCCGGTGTTCCGTACAGCAGATGAGAATGAGATTAGGCTTCTTGAGTTTGATGTTATGGAAGAGATGATTGAAGAATATTACGCCAAAGGTGATAAGGCATTCTTTGACCTGGTTGACAGTTATGGTGTTGGAAGAGATGATTCTAAGCTTGTTGACATAATAACTAAGATATATAAGTATGCGAGAAGCTTTCCTTGGGAAGATGACTGGTATGAGGATTGTCTTTTAGCGTATGATATGAAGGATGTAAGTGAGCTTGATAATAATCCGGCTGTGCGTTATCTGTGGGATGACATAAGAAGCAAACTGACAGACTACAGGAATATCTACGAGATGCTAATAAGTATATGTGAGGGCAATGCGGGACCTAAGATGTATACTGCTGCAATTCAGTCAGATATAGCTGGTATGAATATGCTTCTTGAGGCAGAAAGTTTTGAACGTTTTGTTAAATTGGTTTCCCTGCTCTCTTTTGATGCTTTGGGAAGAGGCGGAAAGTATGAAGTTGACGAGGCTAAGAAGGAGTATGTAAAAGGCGTAAGAGACAAGTACAAGGCATATATGAAAAGTGTGAAGGAAAAGGTGCTTTTCCAAAGCTCGGAAATGTTCTATGAAGATATGAAAAACAATATGCCAAGTGTGAAACTGTTGTTGGAACTGGCTAGGGATTTTTCGCGTCGTATGAGTGAAGAAAAAAGGAACCGCAATATTATTGACTTTAACGATATGGAGCACATGGCGCTTAATATTCTTGTGAAAAAAGAAGGAGAAAACTATACATATACTGAGGTGGCAGATTCTCTTTGTGATTATTATGAGGAGATAATGATTGATGAGTATCAGGATAGTAATATGCTTCAGGAAGTTATACTTTCTGCCATATCACGGGGAATCAGAGGAAAACGTGGCAATATGTACATGGTTGGTGATGTAAAGCAGAGCATATACAAGTTTCGTCTTGCATGTCCTGAACTTTTTATCGGAAAGTATGATATATATGAAAGAAAATGTGATAACAACACTGATAATTATCTGATAGAGCTTCGCAATAATTTTAGAAGTCGCAAAAGTGTTCTTGACGCGTCTAATGATGTGTTTTTAAGGGTTATGAATCCGGATTTTTGTCATATAGATTATAATGATGATGTGAAGCTTAATGCCGGATTAGTATATCCTGAGGCACCGGAGGAGGTGCTTAAGGATGGGGTGGCGGTAAATACAACCGATTATGGAAAAGATGCACAGGTTGATATACACCTTGTAACTACAGAGGATGAAGAAAGTGACAAAAAAGAACTTGAGGCGGCAGCCATAGCGGACATTATCGAGGATATGTTTAAAGGTGATGTGCATATGGTTTATGACCGTAATGTGCCAGGTGGCTACAGACCTATAAAATACAGCGATATAGTGATTTTAGGGCGTGCCATTAAGCAGGGCTGGGCGGAAGGCATAGTTAATACATTGCTTTCGCGTGATATTCCGGCGTATGCAGATGCGGGAGACGGATACTTTAATGTGCGTGAGATTCAAATTGTGCTTAGTTTTCTGAAAGTTATAGATAATCCTTTGCAGGATATTCCGATGTCTGCAGTTATGCTTTCCTACTTTGGTGGGTTTAATGCAGAGGAACTTGCTGTTATAAGAGGAAAACGCAATGCAGGGCTGCTTTACAACCAATTGAAAAATGTGGTGACAGAGAAGAGAAT
>JAFQIQ010000208.1 GCA_017397445.1 Lachnospira sp. | reverse complement strand
TAATGATTAAGAGTATGACAGGGTTTGGAAGATGCGAGATTAGCGAGGGGCAGAGACGAATAGTGGTCGAGATGAAGTCAGTTAATCATCGTTATCTTGAGGCCGGTATTAAGATGCCTAAAAAACTCTATGTGTTTGAGGCACGTATCAGAGATGTTCTTAAGAAATATGCACAGCGTGGAAAGATTGATATGTTTATCACATATGAAGATTTGACAGAGAATAAGGTGCAGCTTAAGTATAATAAGGACTTGGCGTCTGAATATATGGGAATATTTAACCAGATGGCAGAGCAGTTTGATATGAAAAATGATGTGTCCCTTTCTACACTTTCAAGATGTCCTGAAGTAATAAGTATGGAAGAGGCCGGAGCAGATGAAGAAGAATTATGGCATTTTATTGAAGGGGCAATTAAAAAGGCTTGTGAGCAGTTTGTAGATGCCAGAATTCTAGAGGGAGAAAACTTAAAGAAGGATATTCTTGGTAAGTTGGATAATATGGCAGGGCTTGTAGCATTTATTGAGGAGAGAAGCCCTGAGATTATGAAAGAGTATCGCACAAAACTTGAGAACAAGGTGAAAGAGTTATTGGGCGATACACAGATGGACGAGTCAAGAATAGCAACAGAGCTGGTTATCTACGCAGATAAGATATGTGTGGATGAGGAAACAGTAAGACTTAAGAGTCATATAGAACATGCAAGAAAATGTTTGTCAGAAGAGGGCGGTATAGGTCGTAAGATGGACTTTATTGCACAGGAGATGAACAGAGAGTCTAACACTATTCTTTCGAAGGCTAATGATATCGATATTTCTAATAAAGCAATTGATTTAAAGACTGAGATAGAAAAGATTAGAGAACAAATTCAGAATATTGAATAAAAAAGTTAAAGAATGTACTTGCTTGTTTAAAATGTTTTATGTATAATATTTTATTATGCACATTTGTGCGTATTCCTATGGAGGTATTATGAGTAAGCAAGGAAAACTGTTAGTGGTTTCCGGCTTTTCGGGTGCCGGTAAAGGTACAGTTATGAAAAAGCTTTTGGAGACATATGATAATTATAATTTGTCTATATCAGCTACGACGAGAAAACCACGAGAAGGAGAAGTGGACGGCAGGGAATACTTCTTTAAGACCGTAGATGAGTTCAAAGCTATGATTGAGGCAGACGAGTTTTTAGAGCATGCTCAGTATGTGGGTAATTACTACGGAACTCCTAAAGGGTATGTAATTTCTCAGATGGAAGCCGGTAACAATTGTATGTTGGAAATAGAGATTGTGGGAGCTATGAATGTTAAGCGACTTATTCCTGAAGCCAAACTTATATTTGTTACACCACCAAGTGCAACAGAGCTTAAGAGCAGGCTTGTTGGACGAGGTACGGAAGATGAGGCTACGATTATGGCCAGACTCGCAAGAGCTATCGAGGAATCAGATGGTGTCGAGAATTATGATTACATAGTTCTTAATGATACAGTTGAAGAATGCGTTCAGATGATTGATAAGCTCGTTCATGATGATGAAGAGGCTTGCAATATATGTAAGGCGACTGATAATTTAGATTTGATTTATCAGATAAGAGAAGATTTAAAGAAGTTATCGGAGGGAAAATAATATGTTACATCCATCATATTCAGAATTAATGTCAGTAATTAACAGTGGAGTTGAAGAAGGTGAACAGCCTGTAGTTTCAAGCCGTTATTCCATTGTAAAGGCTACAGCAGCCAGAGCAAAGGAGATTATTGATGCACGTACAGTTGAAGAGAGAGCTTCAAAGCTTCAGGATAAGGATCATGGTCCTATGCTTACTAATGCAGAGAAGAGAACAATTAAGATGGGTACACCTCTTATTGACGGAACTGACGGTGTTAAACCACTTACTGTTGCTGTTAAGGAACTTTACGCTGGAAAGTATACTATTGTAAGTAACACTGATATGGAATAATTAATTAAAAGAGGCTACATATAGCCTCTTTTTTTATGGAGGATATATGGCTGGAAAATACAATGAGCAGGATAAGTCTATAAGTTGCTCGGTGTGTGATGTGTGTGGTGGCTGTAGCTACACAGGCGTAGCTTATGAGGAAGAGCTAAAGATTAAACATAAGTATGTGTCGGATTTGTTTAAAGGAATAACTGAATGTGAGCCGGTAACAGGTATGTACAGACCGATTTTTTACCGTAATAAAGTTCATGGTGTTGTAGGCTATAACAAGGAAAAGAAGATTGTAACAGGAATATATCAGGAAGGAACACATAAGCTAATTCCTGTGGATACATGTATGATAGAGGACGAAGAATCAGATAAGATTATGAATACTCTTTGTAAATTGTTTAACTCGTTCAAATACATTCCTTACAATGAAGATTCAAAGCGTGGATTTATGCGTCATGTGCTTATTAGAAAAGGTTTCTCAACAAAAGAGATAATGGTAGTTCTTGTGACATCTGATGTAGCATTTCCTTCAAAGAATGCTTTTATAAAGGAGCTTTTAAAGGCACATCCACAGATTACGACAATTGTACAGAATATCAATAATGCAAGGACAAGTATGGTTCTTGGAAAGCGAAATATAGTTCTTGCAGGAAAGGGGTATATAGAGGATGTACTTTGCGGGTGTAGGTTTAGAATAAGTGCAGAGACATTTTACCAGATTAATCCTGCCCAGACAGAAAAATTGTATAAGGCAGCGATTAAGGCGGCTGGTATAAAGAAGCAGGATACTGTTATAGATGCGTATTGTGGTGTGGGAACAATAGGGATAGTTGCCGCTTCGGCAGCAGGCAAAGTAATTGGCGTGGAGCTTAATGCTCAGTCGGTAGCAGATGCTGAGGTTAATGCAAAACTTAATAATGTTAAGAATATAAGTTTTGTCTGTGGTGACGCAGGAGAGTTCCTTGTGGAATATGCAAAGAAGGGTAAGGCAGACGTAGTGATAATGGATCCGCCACGAAGTGGTTCTACACCGGAATTTATTAATTCACTTCTAAAGATCAGACCTGAAAGAATCGTGTATGTGTCTTGTGATCCAAGTACTCAGGTTAGAGATATAAAGCCCCTTATAAAAGGCGGTTATAAGGTGACAATGTGTAAGCCTTATGATATGTTTCCGCATACAAGTCATTGCGAAAATCTGATTTTATTGTCACGATAAAAGTATACAATTAAGAAATTTAAAGCGTCAAGGCGTGTTCGGAGGAGCACCCGATGACTAAGGGAGAAAAAATATGAACATATGGCACGATATTAAAAAGGACAGAATAAAGCCTAATGATTTTATGGCGGTTATTGAGATTTCAAAGGGAAGCAATATGAAGTATGAGCTGGATAAGGAGACCGGATTGCTTAAGCTTGACAGAGTACTCTTTACAGCAACACATTATCCGATGAATTATGGATTTATTCCAAGGACTTATGGTGATGATAAGGACCCATTAGATGTGCTTGTGCTTTGTTCAGAGGCTATTATGCCTATGACATTAGTAAGATGTTATCCTATCGGAGTAATGAAGATGACAGACGGTGGAATGGGAGATGAAAAAATTATAGCTATTCCTTATGGGGATCCTACATATATGGGATACACAGATATAAAGCAACTTCCGGAGCATATCTTTGCGGAATTGAGACATTTTTTCTCGATATATAAGCATCTTGAGCAAAAGGAAACAGTGGTTAACGACTTGGGTGGGCCCAAGGAATCTATAGCAATTATAGATGAGTGTATAGAGAATTATAATAGAATGTTTAAAAAGTAATAATAGGGCGGAGTGAGACCGCCCTATTAATCATTTTGCGAGATATCTTACATAATATTCATCATAAGTCAGTCCGGATTCGTAAACGGCTTTCGCTGTTTCAATGCCAACATATCTGAAATGCCATGGTTCGGATTTATAGCCCGTTATAGGGGTTTTACCTTCAGGATAACGGATTATGAAACCGTAGTTGTGAATGTTATCTTTAGCCCATTGATAAGAGGCTGTATTGCCGAATTTATTGTATTCGGCTATTTCCCCGGCTGTAACATCCACAGCCAGTCCTGTCTGGTGTTCGGAGGTTCCGGCTCTGGCACTGTAGGTATCTGCTTTAGTTTGTCCGTCTCTTGCTACATATGTGTTATATAACTTACCTTGATAGCTGTAACTTCTATATGTGGACACTGCCATAATCGTGTATCCTGCATCTTTGGCGTCCGCTGAGAGCTTATAGAATGCCTCTGCGGCTTCTTTTCGCATTTTTTGACCTGAACTTGCGTAATTACGATCCATAGTTACCAGATCAGCAGGGACGTAATTGGCATCCAATGAGTTATACTTGTTACATAGAACGAGCAAGTCGTTTGGGTTGCTGATAGTGTTAACTTTTGAGTAAAACGGAGTGTGAAGTCCTATGTTAACATGTGTAACCACGTCCTCTTTACTAAGGTTAGGATTCAATTGCTTATATGCCACATAGTTTACTATGTTGTCGGGCTTATAGTAGGATATACCTGAAAATGTTGCAACATCCGCAGAAGTAACTGTTACCGCCGGTAAAGTTGGAATTAGTGTAGACGTCTCGTTAGACTGTTTGGTTGCTTCTTGAACAGGAGCTTTAGTAGCTGACTGAGTAGGTGGCTGAGTAGGCGCTTGCGAGGTACCTTGCGTTGGCTCGTGGTTTGAGGAAGATGTATCGGTGGTTGTTGGATTGTCATCCAAAAGACCGGACGTTTCACCGTATGAAATTCCTAAGGAGGACTGTTCATGTATATTGTTATCATTGTCCGTATGCAAATCACTACATGCACATAAAGATGTTATCATAGCAAGTATAATAAATATTGATGTTAACTTTTTGATAATACTCACTCCTTCCACTCTCATATTTGTTTTATTATTACATATTTTAAACGGAAAATCAAATCAGATACACATAACTTGAAAATATTAATAGTTTGTTTATTGTTAAAATGTATAATTCGTGTTATTATGTTATGCAAGCGGTTTGACCGCACAATAAAGAGTAAGAGGTGACATATGGCACAGCAGGTAAACAGTAAGATGTTTAAGAATACGAATACAAGGGTAAATAATCAAAAGAATCCTAAGAATCAATGGATAGTACTTATCATAATTATTGTGTTGGCACTTTTGTCAGTGGGAGTTCAGTATATTATGCTGGATATTAATATGGCGATGAATAAGCAGATAGAGGAGGAACTTAACAAGGAGTCCTCAGCTCAGACGCAGGAATCGCAATCTTTATCAGAATAATATATTGACAAAATATATAAACAGTAATATAATTAATGTGTCGCTTGGTAGTATTAATTTTACTAAGTGGCACATTAAACAGTTTTTGGACTGTTTCTTGTTCACCGTAAGGTGTTTCTTTAATCGGAGCATTTGCTTCGTGGTATCGCATATTGATGTGCCTTGTCACATTGTCGTATGCACAATCCATTTTTTTATAATTTAATAAGGAGGGTTAGCGTATGGTCATTGACTATTATTCTGGTGACATTAATTCCAGAGAGAAAGTTGTTGAACCACTAATCGCAGGCATACGCCAATTCGGTGTCAGCCTGTTTGATGAGTGTAGCGAAATAATGGAGGAAGGAGATAATAAGTTACTTCGGGATACTGATTATTATGCTATGTCAGCAGCGTTAAAAAAGCGTAAATATGTTGTACTTGTTGTTACTAAAGCAATGCTTGGAGATGTTTCGATTCTTGTGGAACTTGATATTATTAGCAAACTTGTAACGGCAGGGAAAATTAAAGTGTTTACGGTGCTTTATCAAATCGATGTGGATGAACTTCCGGACAGAGTAAAATGGTTACGGGATACAACAGTTATAAAAGTGGAGGATGTTGTTGATACGTCGTGGGCTTCTCTTGTTATAGCAGAGCAGTACTGGTACGATAGAGCAGTAGGTGCCGTTGGTGAAAATGTATCTTTAGTTCATCTTAACTGGGACAATCCTGATATAATGGATTATCTTAAGGATTCATATGTTGGACAGGATACATTTGTTAAGGAATTGTTGGATGTTTATTCAAGAGTACATAAACATAATTACTCCAAATTTATGGTGATTCTTATACTTTTAAACCGATACCTGTGTGTAAAGTATCCGGTATTAAGACTGTCTAAGGACAATCAGCAGTGTATACAACGAATTGCAGAAAGTGTTTACGGTGTCCGAGCCATTGGAAAGAGGGAAATGAATATATTGGTGTGTTGTGTGGTTGATATGTTGGAAAGGGTTGGATAAAAATATTTGCATTTTAATTATCTGTATAGTATAATGTCGAATGTATGCGTTAACAATTGGTAACTACGATAGTTAATTGGAGGTTTTAAGATGATTAGTGCAAATAATGTAACACTCAGAATTGGCAAGAAAGCTTTGTTTGAAGATGTTAATATTAAGTTTACTGAAGGAAACTGTTATGGTCTTATAGGTGCTAACGGTGCCGGTAAGTCAACATTTTTAAAGATTCTTACAGGACAGATAGAGCCAAGCAAGGGCGATGTAAGTATCACACCGGGACAGAGACTTTCTTTCCTTGAGCAGGATCACTTTAAGTATGATGATTGTGTTGTTCTTGATACGGTTATCAGAGGTAATGAGCGTCTTTATGAGATTATGAAGGAGAAGGAAGCGATTTACGCTAAGGAGGACTTCACAGAGGAAGACGGTAATAAGGCTAGTTTACTTGAGGCAGAGTTTGCAGATATGAACGGTTGGGAAGCAGAGTCAGATGCGGCACAGCTTCTTAACGGACTTGGTATTACAACAGACCTTCACTATAAGACTATGAGTGAGCTTAATGGTAGTGAGAAGGTTAAGGTTCTTCTTGCTAAGGCATTGTTTGGTAATCCGGATATTCTTCTTTTGGATGAGCCTACTAACCACCTTGACCTTGATGCAATTGCATGGTTGGAGGAATTCCTCATTAACTTTGAGAACACAGTAATTGTAGTATCGCATGATAGATATTTCCTGAATAAGGTATGTACTCAGATTGCAGATATTGATTATGCTAAGATTCAGCTTTATGCAGGTAACTATGACTTCTGGTACGAGTCAAGCCAGTTACTTATTAAGCAGATGAAGGAAGCTAACAAGAAGAAGGAAGAAAAGATTAAAGAGTTGCAGGAATTCATTCAGAGATTCTCTGCTAATGCTTCTAAGTCTAAGCAGGCTACATCTCGTAAGAGAGCTTTGGAGAAGATTGAACTTGATGAAATCAGACCTTCAAGCAGAAAGTATCCATATATCGATTTCAGACCACAGAGAGAAATCGGTAACGAAGTTTTGCAGGTAGAGGGTATCTCTAAGACTATTGATGGTGTGAAGGTCCTTGATAACATATCATTTATCGTAAACCGTGAGGATAAGATTGCATTTGTAGGTTCTAACGAGCTTGCAACTACAACACTTTTCAAGATTCTTATGGGCGAGATGGAGCCGGACGAGGGAACATTTAAGTGGGGTATCACTACTTCACAGGCTTACTTCCCTAAGGACAGTGCGGCTGAGTTTGATAGAGAGGACACTATTGTTGAGTGGCTTACGCAGTATTCACCGGATCCGGACCCAACATATGTTAGAGGTTTCCTTGGAAGAATGCTCTTCCCGGGTGAGGATGGTGTTAAGAAGGTTAAGGTTCTCTCAGGTGGAGAGAAGGTGCGTTGTCTTATCTCTAAGATGATGATTATGGGTTCTAATGTATTAGTATTCGATGATCCTACTAACCACCTTGATATGGAGTCTATTACAGCACTTAACAACGGTGTAATTAAGTTTAATGGTGTGATTCTCTTTACATCACACGACCATCAGTTTATTCAGACAACAGCAAACCGTATTATGGAAATCGTTCCAAGCGGTCAGCTTATCGATAAGATTACAACCTACGATGAGTATCTTGAGAGCGATGAGATGGCTAGAAAGCGTCAGGGCTTTGCAGCTGCTAATACGGACGATGAGGATTGATTGTAAATGATTAGGCGGGCTATTATGTATGTACCTTGTGAACGCGTTTTCACAGTCCACAAGGTACATAATAGAGCCCGTTATTTAGTTGGAATCAAACGGAAGAGGAGATGTGAGATGAAGGCTTTGTTTAAGTGGGGACATAAAGGCGTGAATGCTGCGGTTATGGGGATGTTTGTGCTAAGCATGATATATATGTTTGTCAAATGGAATGATATACCTGACTGGGCCGGAGTGCATTTTGATTTAAGTACAAGGGAGTTTGATGTATACGCGAGTAAGTGGTTTTGCTTATATCCGCATATTGTGAATGCTATTGTTCTTGCGGTTTTTGGTATTGTTGGCAGATTAATCACAACTGTAAAGGTGGGGATGAAAATTAACGCGATAGGAGAAGAGAAACTAAAAACTTTTTTTAATATGACTATGGATGTATTGAAATTAAGTATAGTCGGTTACTTTTCACATTGGTCGTGGTGTGTGACTAGGCAGGAGCGTTTTAGTGAAATTGTGATGGAGCTTTCATCATATGGACTGTGTGTAGGGTTTGTCCTTATGATAATGGGAACGATTATAATTAGGGTAGTGTATTCAAATAAAAAAGTTATTTAGAAACTAAATATATAATGTTTAGTTGGAATTAATACATTTTGGAGTTCTAAAGAAACGAATACAACAAATAAGGCAACAGTTATTGTCTTATTTGTTGTATCAAAATTAAATATATTATATTCTGGCTTTGATGGAGAATAGTTGTAAAATATATTATAAGTACACTCTTCATTATTTTAAGCATAATACTTTTCTAGAATTTTAATATTTAGATGATAATAATTGGGGGTGTTTTCAAACTACATTAGACGTCGATAAAACTACTTAAGTTAATTTGAAGAAAGGAAAGTCTAATTACTATCAAGATAATTGGAGTATATGCGTGATATATGAATAATAAAATTTATTTGGCAACATCAGAGGGTAATGAACGATGCCGGTATGAATTTAACTGCACACAGTGTAGTTATAGAGTTGTCTTGCTAACAGGCGAGGGCAGATATGGAAATCTTGGAAAGTTTGACTGTCCGCACTGCGGGAAGCAGTATTACGCTACAAGAGATGACTATATGCCGGGAATTGCAAAAGGGTATGTATACGAGTATGGAATGCATCCGGTAGGATATCTTTCGGGAAATAAGAATCCATTATTTACCATGGAGGATACGCTGGGGAGGTAGTGGAAATAGTGCTTGTAATCAAAAAAGTTGTGATATAATATAGTTAGAAAAGGCGATCGCCACAGAGTGGTTGACCTTGTAACAGATAGTAAAAACCTTCCCGACTCGGTCAAAGTACAGGGGAGGTTTTTCTACTTTAGTGACATAATTAGTTTATGTCGCTAAAGTGGATTACGGTGCGATAATTTAAAAAAGTTTGATATTAGTAATGAGATGTTGCGCAGTCACCGCATATATTATATGTGGTGGCTTTTTTGTGCGTTTCTTTGTATAAAAAACGACCTTGTTTTAATTGGGGTAAGATGGTATAATAATGTACAATGCGAATAGTGGGCAATTATGCTCTATTGGCTATTAGAATGGAGGAAGTTAATGATGGCAACAGGAGGACAAAAGACTACAAAAAAGAGTAGTGGAACAGGTCGTGCTGTTAACAGTAAGAATACAAATTCAGGAACTAAGACAGGAAGCAAAAGTGCATCTAAGTCAACTGGTAAAACAAGTACTAAATCAACATCTAAGAATTCAAAGAAGGGCAACGGAAAAGCTAATGCCGAGGCTAAGAATCAGTTGTTTGAAGAGATTGGAGTGCTTGCAATATTTGCGGCAGCACTGATTCTGATACTCAGCAATTTTAATCTGGCGGGAGCTGTCGGAGAGAAGATTAAGTGGTTTATGTTTGGTCTTATTGGTGTTGTGGAGTACATATTTCCAATAATTGTGGTTTTGACACTGATATTTTTGATGTCCAATAAGGAGATGCTTTCAGTTGCAAGAGTGAAGACGGTAGCGGTTTACGTGCTTTCAGTTATATTGGCGGCTATATGGCAGAGGTTATGTGGTGAGCCTGTGATAGCAGAGACCGGATTTGGCGGATTTTTTACATATAGTGCGGAGAATAAGAGCGGAGGCGGATTCTTTGGCGGTATGTTATGTAAATTGCTTTCGCCATTGGGACTGTTGGGGACTATGGTTATTCTCCTGATACTTGCAATTATATGTATCATTGTTATTACTGAGAAATCTTTTATAAGGGGACTTATGAATGTTAGTAAGAGTGGTACCCGTATGGTACACGCTGCTAAGCAGGATTACGATATGTATAGGGAACATTCAAGAGAGCGTTACGGACAGACAGAAGAGCCGGAGGATGAGGAATCTGAAGAGGAGTATCTGAGAAAGAGACGCGAAAGAAAGGAAGCTAAGTATCAGGAAAAAGTTGCAAGGAAAGAAGAACTTGCAAAGAAGAAAGCTCAGGAGCAGGAATCTAAACCTCGTATGGAGAGAAAAGTCAGAGGAGTTACTTCGGACACTGAACTTCCAAGAGATGCTGTAATTCAGGACGGTAGTAATTTTGATATACATGAGATTGGCAATGACCTTGATCACTACGACCAGTATAGTGATGACATATATGAACCGTTAGATATGAATGCATGTATCAATGCTGCAAGAGAGGGACAGGATGGAAATATCCAGGTGTTAAAGCCGGCGAACGATATTGAACTTGAGGGATATGCAGGCTTTGACGGAACTCATAAGGAAGCGGTAAGAGAGGTACAGGAAGAAGTACATGAGGAGCCGGAGATTTCTGAACCAGAAATTTCTAAAGTAACTGAGAAAGTTTTCAAAGAAGAAAGCAGAACGGAAAAAGTGCAGGAACAGGTTAAAGAGGAACCTGTTATGGAGATTAATACAGCAATGTCTTCAGCCTCAGTTAACAAGCCAAAATAT